>JBILOA010000065.1:0-7466 GCA_044374735.1 Pirellulales bacterium
CCGCTCGCGGAGGCGCCATCAAGGGCGGGGCGGGGGGCGCGGCGCTGGGAGCGGCGATCGGCGCGGTCGCGGGCGACGCCGGCAAGGGCGCGGCGATCGGCGCGACGTCACTCGGGCTGACCGGCGGGATTCGTTCGCGGCGGGCCGTGAAGACGGCCGAAGGGTCGTCGTCGGCGGCCGTCGCAGCCTATCAGCAGCAGTTCCAGGTCTGGACCCGCAACTACATGGCCGCCATGGAAGCCAAGGGCTACACCGTCCGGTGAGCCCGCGCTGCGGCCCGTGGGGCCGGCGTGAATGCAGCTTGGAACAACATGTGTCGGTAGATCGATCACCCCGGGAGATGGCGGACATGGAAACGCGAGCGCTGGCGATGCTTCTGCTGGTTGTGGCGGCCCCGATGACGGTGGGTCGGGTGCTGGCCGCCGACGCCTGGATTTGTTCGGTGTCAGCGGCGGTCGCCGTGGACGAGGACGGCACGGTTGGGCCCCCCGAGTTCGGTGATCGGGAGCGGCCGACGTTTCTCCGCGTCGATCCCGTCAAGAAGGAGTTGACGTTGCTCGCCCCGGCTTCCCGGCGCGGTGAGACGACGAAACTCGACACGGTGCACGAGGTCGACGGCGCCTGGATTCTTTCCGGTCTCGAGCATGGCCGCAGCGTGAGCATGGTGATCACGGCCGAAGGCCGCATGACCCTGTCGGTGGTCGCCGACGGCGTGGTGTGGTCCGTGTTCGGCCACGCCTTGCCGGAAGGCGAGGCGGCGGAGCCCGCTGAGGCCAAGGCGGAGGAGGCGGTCGCCGAGCCGGCCCCGTAGGCCGCGGCCCGGCGGCTGCCGCGCCGGGGCGGCACGGCGTTGCTACGATGGGACCGGAGCAACCCCGCAGCGGCCGCTCAGCCGCTGCGGGCCCACATCGTGGAGCCGACGGATGCCACCGGCCGGCCGGCCGGTTACTTCCTCTCTCAGGAAGTCACCGTTGCTCACCGGTAGGCAGGAGCCTGCCAGGGATCCGATAGTGAGATCACTTTGGGTTGGTTGTGTGTTGGGGATCGACCACGTGCGGAAAGCTGGCGGTCAACCGACGCACGACCTCCGAAAGCTTCTGCAGGATCGGTCGCGGGTGAGGGCAGTCAGCGGTGAACTGGTCAAGGAACGCGGGATTTACGCGGTGCCGTTCTTCGCTAGCGTTTTTTCACGAATCCAGAATCACTTCACCGGCTCGGGTCCCTTGAAAGGGGGATCGCAGGGAGGTTACTTTCTCCTTAAGAGTGTTTCGGCCTATTACCGCTGCGACTGAGCGGGTTGGCCTTCCCCGCCCAAACGGATTCCTGGGATGGACGTGTTGTCCAAGATCGCGCCTGCTTCACTCGCGTTGCCATGGGCGGTGTGGTTAATGGTTGCCCTGGGGTGGACGGCGTCCGCGATGGGCATGGGTAGCGGAATCTCGCGTGGAGGCCGTAGTGCGAAGGTCTGGCAGAGAGGGCTCGTATTTTTTGGCCCGGTCTTCTTCTTGGGAACGCTTCTCCTGGGTCGAAATGTGATCGTGCCCGGGGTTGTTGCACTTCTGGCTCTGGTCGCCGTGGTCGCGACGCGTCGGGGTGACCTCGCGGCGATGGTGCGCCGAGTCGGGGGAGGCCAGCACGACGCGGCGTCACTCCTGCGTGAGGTGCAGCGACTCGTCACGGACTGGTGGCGGTCCACTTCCGACAACTCTCGCGGCGGGCAGCCGGCGGTGCTGTTGCTCAAAAAGGACGGGACTCCCTACGGCGGTAGTGATTTCGGTGCTGATGGATCTGCTGCCTATGCCGTCATTCAAGACATGCTCGGCAAGGCGATTGCGGCCGGCGCGACCGATGTCCATCTGGAGCCGAAAACGGGTCAAGAAGTCCACGTTCGGTATCGCATTGATGGCATGTTGCAGCCCATCAAGAGCTTGCAGGCGGGGGTGGGGCAGGCCGTGGTCTCCGTGCTGAAGGTCGTCGGTGACATGGATATCGCGGAGCGAAGGCGTCCCCAAGACGGATCGTTCGCTGTTGTTGCCGAAGGCAGGAGGATGGAAGTTCGGGCCGCCACGGCGCCGACCAACTTTGGGGAAAAGGCCGCGCTTCGGCTGCTCGAGACCGAGGGGGGCATCATTCGTGGAGGTCTTGACGCGTTAGGCATGACCCCAGGCATGGTCGCAGCGCTCCGCGGCATTATTCACCGGTCGCAGGGCATGCTGATCGTCTGTGGGCCGACCGGTTCGGGAAAGACGACGAGCGTCTATGCCGCGCTCGGTGAACTCGATGCCATGACCAGGAACATCGTCACCATCGAAGACCCGATCGAGTATCGGTTGGAGAATGTCTCCCAGACCGCCGTCAACGCTGCGGCTGAGTTAACGTTTGCCGCCATCCTGAGGTCGGTGCTCCGCCAGGATCCGGACGTGATTCTTGTCGGTGAAGTCCGCGACCGCGAGACAGCCGAGGTCGCGATGCAGGCCGCCCTCACAGGGCACCTCGTGCTCACCACGCTCCATGCCAACGATACGATCACGACGGTTACGCGGCTGATGGATATCGGCATCGACGCCACGCTCATCCAGTCCACGGTAACCGGGATCCTGGCGCAGCGGCTTGTGCGCGTGCTCTGCCCCGACTGCAAGGAGGCTTATGAGCCGCCTCCGGAGATTCTTCGGGCCATGGGAATCCGGCCTGGAAAGGTCAAAGTGCTTTACAAGGAAGTGGGCTGCGCGAAGTGTCTGCAGACGGGTTTTCGCGGCCGGACTGGAGTGTACGAATTTCTGCCGATGGCAGGCGAGGTGCGTCGGCTGCTCGTCGGTCGACCATCGATCGAGGCGATTCGGGCGGCCGTCGCGACCCCCGATTTTCGCACGCTGAGGCAGCAGGCGCTCCGGAAGGTCCTGGAAGGCGTGACGAGCGTCTCAGAGGCCAAGCGGGTGACTGCATGAGCGTCTTCCTTCACCCGCTCTTAGCCGACCTGTCGACCATTACGGCATTTGTAGGGAACGGGATCGTGCTGGCTGCCTTGGTCGGGATGGTCGCATTCGCATGGAGACAGGGCCTATTCGTTGCCACCGTCGTGGCCCTTGGTTCTCTGGCGGCGTTCGTCGGGGCCCTAGCCAGCACGGCGACCGTGAGTGGCTACCTGGCCGATGTCGAGGTGCCCGCGAGCTTGGTGCCCGCGGCGGCCTATGCCATCACACTCTGCGGCCTTCTCCTAGCAGTGCGGGCTGCCTGCGGTCGATGGCTGCCCGAGCAGGCAGTCTGGATGGGAGGGCTTGTGAGCCGCTTGGCTGCATGCTGTTTCGGGGGCATCGCGGGTGCCGTCCTGGCGGCCGCCGCGCTCATTGGCTGGACGATGCTTCCCCTGCCGGCTTCGCTCACGTTACGGCCAGACGAGCTGTTTTGGGATCCCGCGCCGTGGGCCCTGAAGGTGTTTGCCAGATGCGTCGAGTTCGACCGCACGCGTCGCGAAGCGATGCTGGGCACCATCGCCGCCGACGGCAAGAAGTTGAGTCCGGCCTGCAGCGAGCCCTTCTACGACGAAAACGCCAACTGCGTCCGAGACTCCGACGAGCGGTATCTCGATCGCGATGGGGATCGTCAGTTCACGGTGGTTCAAGGAGGCGCCAGCACCCCGGCTTCCCAAACTGCTTGGCGGCCGGGCCTGGTCGACCACTACCGCCTGGCCGCGTGGCGTCAGGTTTTGGCGATGCACGCCCCCCGGATCAGTTCGGAGGATGCGGTCAGCGTGGACTTTGCTTCGATCGCCGACGGCGTCTATCGAGCGACGGCCATCGAGCTGGACGCCTGCGATACGACGGCTTTTTCCCTCGAGGTCGATGCGTTCGGTGACGACGAGCGTCCGCTGACGATCGATCCGCAGACGGGGGTCGTGAAGCTCACAGAGTCCGAAGTCACGACTCCGAAGCCAAAGTATGTGTTCACCCTCACCGTGACGGACAAAGCTCAGTTTTCTGACACGAAGTCCGTCACGGTGACGATCAAAGGCCTCCCGGATTCGGCCACGAAGCCCTAAACTGTGGCTTTCGAATCAGGAGCCGACGGATGCCACCGGCCGATGGCCAAGGGCCGATCTTTCTCAGTTCGACTGACTACGACCTGCCCGAACCGCTCCCGCAGGGGCTCGCGAAGTATTCCAACTTCCGCGACATGGCCCGGGGCGGGTCGGCCGTGCTTCGCACCTGCTTCGACCGGATCACCGGCCGGACGATCGTGATCAAGACGCTGCTGCCGGAGTTTCGGCAGGACGAGAAGGAGAACCGCCGGCTGTTGCGGGAGGCTCGCGTCACCGCCCAACTGCAGCACCCCAACACCGTGCCGGTCTACGAGATCGGCCGGGATGCGGCCGAGGGGCTGTATTTCACGATGAAGCGGGTCTCGGGCGAGAACCTGTTCGAGATCCTGAAGCGGATCGCCCGGGGGGATCCGGCCACGACCGCCGCGTTTCCGCTCCGCCGCCGGCTCGACATCGTGGCCGGCGCGGCCCAGGCGCTGATGTATGCCCATGCCCGGGGCGTGATCCACCGCGACGTCAAGCCGGAGAACATCTGGGTGGGGAACTTCGGCGAGGTGATCCTTCTCGACTGGGGCGTGGCCAAGGTCTGGGGCCAGCCCGACGACGCGCCGCAGCATCCGACGCTCGCCCGGCAGTCGTCGGAGTCGATCCAGGCGCTCACGATGGCGGGCGATCGACCCGGCACGCCGCTCTACATGTCGCCCGAGCAGGTGAACGTGAACCGGGCGGTGATCGACGAGCGGAGCGACGTGTTCAGCACCGGTGTCGTGCTCTACGAAGTGGCTGCCCTCCGGGAGCCGTTTCGCGGCCGGGTGATCCAGGAGACGTTCGAGAACATCATCCACGATCACCCGCCGCCCCCATCGAAGGCCAGCCCCGACCGGGGCATCCCCGCGCGGCTCGACGAGGTCGTGACGAAGGCGATCGCGAAGAGCCCCGCCGACCGCTACCAGACGATGCGGGAGTTGCTCGAGGCGATCCGCGACGTCGAGTTCGGGGAGTAGGCCCGGCGGCGAAAAAGCCCCCGCGGCTTGCGCCGCGGGGGCCCGGATGAATCGCGTCTCGTGGGGCAGGCGGCTCAGCCCTTGCCTACGGCCTCCTTGACCGTCTTGATGATCGCCGCGGCCACCTTGTAGGGGTCGGCATTGGAGGCCGGTCGCCGGTCCTCGAGCCGCCCCTTCCAGCCGGCTTCGATCGTGCCGACCGGGATCCGGATCGAGGCGCCGCGGTCGGAGACGCCGTAGCTGAACTGGTCGATCCGGGCGGTCTCGTGCTTGCCGGTGAGCCGCTGGTCGTTGTCGGCCCCGTACACGCTGATGTGCCGGTCGATCACGCCCCCGAAGCCCTCACAGATCTTCGTGAACACGGCCTTGTCGCCGCAGGTCCGCATCAGGCCGTTGGAGAAGTTGGCATGCATTCCCGAGCCGTTCCAATCGACGTGCATGCCGAGCGGCTTGGGATGAAGTTCGATCGAATAGCCGTACTTTTCACCGATCCGTTCAAGCAGGTAGCGGGCCAGCCAGATCTCGTCGCCCGCCCGCTTGGCCCCCTTGGCGAAGATCTGGTATTCCCATTGCCCCGCTGCCACCTCGGCGTTGATGCCCTCCACGTTGAGGCCGGCCTCGAGGCAGGCATCGAGATGCTCCTCCACGCAGGCCCGGCCGTGCGCGTTGTCGGCACCGACCGAGCAGTAGTAGGGGCCCTGGGGCGCGGGATATCCGCCGGCGGGGAAGCCCGGAGGGTTGTTGTTCTTGGTGCACCAGAGGAAGTATTCCTGCTCGAAGCCGAACCAGAAGTCGTCGTCGTCGTCGGCGATCGTGGCCCGGCCGTTGGACGCGTGGGGCGTGCCGTCGGCGTTGAGCACCTCGGTCATCACGAGGTAGGCATTCTTGCGGCCCGGGTCTGGGAAGATCGCGACCGGCTTGAGCAGGCAGTCGGAGTCGTGCCCGCTGGCCTGCTGCGTGCTCGAGCCGTCGAAGGACCACATCGGGCAGTCCTCGAGTTTGCCGCTGAAGTTGCTCCGGACCTGCGTCTTCGATCGCAGGCCCTGCGTGGGCTTGTAGCCGTCGAGCCAGATGTACTCAAGCTTCGTCTTCGTGCTCATCGTTCCAGTCGTCCTTCCATACGAAAAGGGATGTAAACCAAACGAACTGCCTGTCGACCGCAGGACGACTCGACATCGATCTGCGCGGTGCCGCAGGAGGGCCGGGAGACGAGCCCGGCGAAGCCCCGGCACCACACAGCCGCCTCGTCGGTGTCTGGTTGGCTTCAGGCCGAAAAAAACCGTGCAAATCCTGTGCCAATATGGCGACTCTGGGGGAACTTGGCGAATGCCCGTTGTTCGCGGGCGGCCTGCCGGGAAAATCAGCCCGCGAACGTGGCATCCGGTGCGATCCGTGCCGAAAAACCCGGCAGCCCGGTCCTCCCGCGTGCGGCTGGGCGGAACGAGCGCGCGCAGGGTGGCTCAGCGCCCGCCGCCGTGGGACGCGTAGTCTCCGCCCGCGATCACCGCCCCTCGCGTCGGCCGGGCGTAGCGATAAACCCAGGCCTCTATGGTCGTGCCATCGGGCAGGCGGACGACCGTCCGCTCACGCTGGAAGAGCGGGTCTGGCCCGCCGCACTCCTCGTAGGCGTCGAGCGCCCGGAGCCGGGCTGGATCGGTGATCCGCAGCAGGTCGCCATGCACGGTCCCGTCGCCCCCGATCAACCCAGGATAGTCACCGAGATCGACGAGCACTCCTGGCGTCGTTGCTGGGCCCACAAACTCGAGGTCGTGGACCAGTCGCGCGGGCCCCCCGGCGGCGAGGGACGGCCGAAGCGTGCCATACACGAACAGCAGTTCGGCGTCATCCGGCATCAATCGACCCTCGTCTCGACCGGCGTTCCATCCGGAATCACCACGGATTCTATCCGGCCGCCGCCACGCCGGTTGGTGTCGGACCGTATTTCGACGGATACTCTTGGTCATGACTTCCGACGCCATCGTGACCGACCCAGCCGCCCGGGATGGCCGCCCGCCCTGGGATCAGGGCCGCGACCTCACCGGCCGATTGCTGTTCCTCGGCACGGGCACGAGCGTGGGCGTGCCGCTGGTGGGCTGCGGCTGCGACACCTGCCAACGGGGCGGCCCGCGGGATCGCCGTACGCGGACGAGCGTGCTCGTCGGCCTGCCCGGAGGGCACCTGCTCGTCGATACCACGCCCGACCTGCGGTCGCAGTTGCTGCGGGAGAGCATCGGACGGGTCGACGCAGTGCTCTACACCCACGACCACGTTGATCACGTCTACGGTCTCGACGACGTCAGGCCGCTGTGCTTCCACTCCGGCCGGCCGATGCGGGTGCTCTGCGAGGAGCAGGTCGAGACCCGGATCCGCAAGGCCTTCGACTACGCCTTCTCGGAGGCCCCGCCGGCCGGCGGCGGCGTGCCCAA
>JBILOA010000066.1:0-7336 GCA_044374735.1 Pirellulales bacterium
AGGCCGCTGACTCCTGTCCCGCGCTACCGGCCACCTATTAGCGGGTCTTTCTGCGGCCTGCGGCCGGGAGAGCTCCTTGATCGCCGCCTCCCGCCTCAGGGCCACCGATTTGGACTTGTGGGGCTCGCTGTAAGCCAGTTTCACGGGGAGCCAGCTACGGTGTACTTGGACGCCCTGCCGGCCGCGTGGGCCTTCAGCCGCCTGGGCAGGTCGTTGGTGATGCCCGTGTAGAGCGAGCCGTCTCGGCAGCGAAGCAGGTAGACGAGCCAGCGAGGGGCAGGATGGCGGGGCATGGGCCCGATCATGGCTGTCGCGGGGCGCCGCTGAACAGGGCGTCTAAGGCGGCGAGGACTTCCAGCGGGAGGGTGGCGAGGCACCGCTGAAACTCGGGCGACAGCCGCTCCCATGCCGCAGCGAGCCCATTTTTCGCGACAAAACCAGGGATTTCCTCAGGTGCACACAAATGTGCACACTCGTGGGCACCCTCAGGTGAAATCGTCGAGTAATCTGCGGTTCGTTCGAGTCCCTCGCCGCCCAGTTCACGACAGGCTTGAAGCATCAGCTCCCGGAGGACCGCCACAATGGATCCGTTCATGCAAGCCGCCATCGAAGAGGCGGAGGCGGGGCTCGCCGAAGGTGGCATCCCGATCGGATCGGTCGTCGTTCATGACGGCCGGATCGTGGGCCGCGGGCACAACCGCCGTGTCCAGCAGGGCAGCGCGATCCTCCACGGCGAGATGGACGCGCTCGAACGGACCGGCCGGCGGCCCGCCTCGTTCTACCGCGAGTGTACGCTTCACACGACGCTTTCGCCGTGTCCGATGTGCACCGGTGCCATCCTGCTCTACCGGATCCCACGGGTGATCGTCGGCGAGAACCGGTCGTTTCTCGGCGAGGAGGCCCTGCTGGCATCCCGGGGCGTGACGGTCGAGGTCCGCGACGACCCCCGCTGCGTCGAACTGATGCGGCAGTTCATGACGCGGCACCCCGGCCTGTGGGCCGAAGACATCGGGGAGTGACGGGGCCGGGCGACCGCGCAGCGGCCGAAATCCCGTGACTTTTTCGCCGCCAAGACGCTTGCAGGCCGACCGGCTACGATGCTGGTCGGGGCACGAGAAACACGTCATGAACGACTACCACTCCGGCACGCTCGCCTCCCCCGGCGAGGCGGCTGCAGGCTTTCCCTCCGCCGCCCCCCCGGTCCGGGTCGCCCAACCGGCAGGCGGCTTGCCTCACGGCGGCCCGCTGCTGGGCACGCTTCCGTATCGCCCCAACTTCCGCCGTCCCATGGCGCTCGTCCATGTGATCGACGACGGCCGCGAGGCGGGTGAGATCGTGCGAATGCGGAGCGATCGGCTGGTCATTGGCCGAGCCGAGGGAGACATCGTGGTGCCGCACGACATCTGTATGTCGCCGACCCACGCCGCGATCGAGCGGCTCGACGAGGGCGGCTGGCTGCTTCGCGACCTCGGAAGCGCGGTGGGCACCTTCGTCCGCGTCACGTCGGCGCGACTCGTGACCGGCACGGTGATCCAGGTGGGCCGGACGCAGCTTCGGTTCGAGGAAACGGGTCCGACCTCCGGTTGGCTCGTGGAGCGGGCGGCCGGCGGCCCCGTCCGGCGGCACGAATGCCGGGCACCCGTCGCCACGATCGGCCGCGCCGAGATCGCGCCAGACATCGCCCTCAGCGACCCGTGCGTTAGTCCGATCCATGCCACCGTCCGCCGCACTCCACGGGGTTGGCGGATCACCAATGCCGGCTGGAACGGCCTCTGGGTCCGCATCGCACAGCCGGTGCGGATGGCGGCGGCGAGCCAGTTCCTCTGCGGCGAGCAGCGGTTCGTGTTCGAACCACTCGGCTGACGGATCAGGATCCCACGAGCATCCAGTCGGGAAGGCGGCGGACACGACCCTCGCGATCCACGCAGACCACGGTGGTCGAGCCCGTGACGATGATCCGGCCGTCGCGGATCACCTCGTAGGCGTGCTTGATGTGGGCCGCGCCCACCTTCTCGACCCGCGTCCGCAGCAGGAGCAGATCGTCGTACTCGGCAGGAGCGAGATACTGGCAGCGGGCATCGCTGACGACCATGAACAGCCCGGCATCTTCGAAGGCCCGGTAGGTGTGGCCATGAGCCCGGAGCATTTCCGTTCGGCCCATCTCGAAGTACGTCAGGAAGTTGGCGTGATGCACCCGCCGCTGCCCGTCCGTCTCCTGGTACCGGACGCGGATCTCCAACTCGTGCGCGTCGGCCATCGACTCCTCCTGGTTGCGACCGCCGTCGATTGACCGCGACGACGGCGAGACTCTATCCTGCGACTCCAGAGCCGGCAAAGCCGGCGGAGCCGTCGACACGGTTTCGCCGGCGCTGCCCACCATGTGGAGAAGCAAGCGTGAGCCTCGGCGATGCCGGCGAGAACACGGGGATCGGATTTGCGACGGCCCGGGGCCGGAACTGGCCCACCCTGCGACAGTTCACCGTGTTCCTCGAGAACCGCGTGGGGCAGTTGCTGGAGGTGGTCCGTCGGTTCGAGGGTTCACGGGTCAGGATCGTGGCACTGTCGATCACCGACGCCGGCGAGTGCGCCTTCGTCCGGTTCCTGCTGAGCCACCCCGAGCAGGGCCGCGAGATCCTGGAGCGGGCCGGCCTCCCGCTGATCGAGAGCGATCTCCTCGGCGTCGAACTGCCCGACGACCATCAGCCGCTGCTGCGGATCTGCACCGCGCTGCTCCAGGCCGAAGTCAACATCATCCAGGCCTACCCGATCCTGGTGCGTCCCCGTGGCAGACCCGCGGTCGCACTGATGGTCGACAACACGGAGATGGGGCTCGAAACCCTGGCCGGCCGGGGCTTCACGATGATCACCGAGGGCGACCTCAACGAGGACGAGTGACGGCGGCCGCGACGCCCCACGCCCGCGACGCCGGCCTCAGGTGAACATGTCGTTAGGCACCTCGGTGAGTTGCCGCACGACGATCTTTTGGACGGTCTCCCAGGCGACGGCCGTCAGCGTCACCGAGCCGTCGGCCGCCTGGCTGGCGAACAGCCCGTGCGTGCCGCGCGACCAGTTCGCGTCATACCACTCGGGGAGGATCACGCTGCCGCCCGCGAGATGAAGTTCGATGACGGCCCCGTGCTGCCGCTCGGCCCACAGCCGGCCCACCAGGATCGCCGTCGGGTTGCCTCCCTCCGCGGCCAATCCGCCCGCTCCTTCGGCGGCCGTCCACGCAGCCGGCTCGAAGCCCTCGGCCGCAGGCTGCTCGGGCCGGCCGCCGATGAAGTCCCAGGTTTCACCCCCCGGGGCGTCGTCACCACCGTCCGCGGGCCCCGCCGCCGCCGGGACCTCGACGACCGGTTCGGGAGGTGGCTGGAACTGGATGTCGGGCACGCTCGGTGCCGGAGGCGCCGGTGTAAGTGGCGGGGCCGGCGGCGGAACCTTGGCCGGCTCGACCTTCACCGAGACGGCCTTCGCCGGGCCGGCGGTGGCCGACTCGACCGCGGCTGGGCCGGCCCTGCCCGCCTCGCCCACCCGTGGAATCGTCACATCGCTGCCGCACTTGCTGCACTTCCCCCGCTTGCCGGCGTTGGCCGCCGCCACGATGACCCGATGCCCGTTCGGGCAAAGGAACACGATCTTCTCGCCCTGCGCCTCCGGGGCCGCCTCGTTGGCCCCGCGTCGCTGAAGCACCCGCGTCTTGTCCTCGTCGGTACTCATTCGCTCGCTTCCCGGCACCTCGCTCCTCGAAATCAGCCGCTCCGCCGCTCTCCAGTCTACCCGACTCGAGCTCCCTTGACGGCGGCAGGCTCCGGTCTGACACTGCCCGAACTTCACGATTCATCCCGCAGGCCTTCGTCGTCCGAGTTTCGCCGCGATGCCCATCCCCGTCGTTTGCCCCGGCTGCAAGGCGCGGTTCACCGTCAGCGACCAGTTCGCCGGCCGGACGGGGCCGTGCCCGAAGTGCAAGCAGCCGCTCACGGTGCCGAAGCCGGCCGCCCAGGCGGTGGTCATCCACGAGCCCGAGGCGCCGGTCGCGAGCGCCGCGGGAACCGGCAGGGCTCCGACCGCCCCGATCAAGCGGCGAAACAAGGCCGTGCCTGTGCGGGCATTCCTGTTCACCGCCGTGGGCGCCGTCGCCTGCATGGCGATCGCGGCCCTGCTTCCCCTCGTCTACCCGCCGCCGGCCGCAAGCGAGGCCGGGCCCCAGACGGGAATCCCGAGCTGGCTGCTGCTGCTCGGCGCGTTTGCCGCGGGGCTGCCCACGGTGCTCCTGGGCTACGCGGCCGTCCGCAATCGCGAGCTCGAGCCCTACACGGGCCGCCCGCTCCTGGTCCGGGCACTCGCTTGTGCCGCGGTGTATGCGGCGCTGTGGGCGGTGCGGGGCGCCATCCCGCTGCTGAACCCGGACTGGCCGCTCACCGACATGTACGAGTGGTTCATCATCGGCCCGCTGTTCATCGGCGCCGGAACGCTCGCGGCCCTCGCCACGCTCGACCTCGAAGCGGGAAACGCCGCCGCCCACTTCTCGTTCTACGTCCTGTTCACGTCGCTCCTCCGCTGGCTCGCTGGGCTGTCACCGCTCTAGCCTGCGCGTGGAGTCCCGGGCGTTTCGGCCCGTCCTCATGCGGTCCCGTTCATGGCCTCCCACGATCCCCTGCCGGAACTGGCGGCCCTCGACGCGGGGGGAGCGGGGGTGCGGCTCCCGCCCGGCGACACCGCGCCGCTCACGCCGCGCGTCCGGGCGCTCCTCGACACCGCCGCCCTGCGGCGGCTGTCCCGGATTTCCCAGCTCGGACTCGTGTCGCTGGTCTATCCGGGAGCCACCCATACACGGCTCGAGCACTCGCTCGGCGTCTACCGCCTGGCGCTCGAGTTTCTGCGGCGGCTTCGTCGTGACGAGCGATTCGACGCCACGGTCACGGGCACCGATGCCGCCGCCTTCGTCGCGGCCGCCCTGCTCCACGACGTGGGTCACTGGGCCTACTGCCACCCGCTCGAGGACATGGGCCTGCCGGAGCTGCCGCGGCACGAGTCGCGCCTGCCCGAGATCCTCGATCAAGGTGAGGTCGGAGCGGTGCTGCGGTCGCAGTGGGGACTCGACCCTGCCCGCGTCGCCGGCCTTGTGGCGGGCACGGCCCATGATCCGGCCGGCCGGATCATCCAGTCGCTGCTCTCGGGCCCGATCGACGTCGACAAGATGGACTATCTCGCCCGCGACAGCCTCCACGCGGGCGTTCCCTACGGCCGCCACTTCGACCAGGATCGGCTGCTCGCCAGTCTCTGCCTCGATGCGGCGGGGACGGCCGTCGCGATCTCCGACAAGGGCCGCACCGCCGCGGAGTTGATGGTCTTCGCCCGCTACGTGATGTTCAGCGAGGTCTACTGGCACCACGCCGTGCGGGCCGCAACGGCCATGCTGCAGCGGGCCGTGTGGCTGGTGCGGCAGGCGATCGACCCCGACGCGCTCGTGCGGACCGACGACCGCGGTTTCGCCGACTGGCTTACCGCCGCCGCCGCCGGCACAGCCGCCGAACCGCTGGTCGCCGGCCTGTTCGGCCCCGTCCGCCGACTCTTGAAGCGGGCGGGCAGTTTCGACGCGGCCCACTCGCCGGAAGTGCATGCGGCCCTGGCCGGACGCAGCTACGCGGAGATGGTCGATGTCTCGGCCCGCCTGGCCGCCGCGCTCTCGCGGCGATTCGGTCGCCCCGTCGCGGCGGCCACGCTGATCGTCGACGCCCCGCCGGCCGCGCGGGAGGTCGAGTTCCGCCTCCAAGTCCGCGACGGTGCCGCCGGGCCGGAGGCCGACCGCTGGCGGGACCTGGCCTCGCTCTCACCCGTCGTACGCAGCCTGGCGCACGAGCAGTTCGATGACCTCGTCAAGCGGGTCAGGGTCTTCGCCGAGCCGGACGATGCGAAGGCCATCGCCGGCTGCGGCGTACTCGACCGCCTGCTGCTCGAAGCGTCAGTTGTCTGACGGGCTCACTCGACGGGACCGCCGGGCAGCTTACCCTCCTCGATCAGCGCGCCAAACGTGGGCGCCGATGCGTCGGCGGGGTTGCTCGACTTCTTGGCCACGGCCTCGAGGGCCTGGCGAATCTTGTCCTTGTTGTCTTTGTCTTCCTTCTTGTCGAGCAGTTCCGCCAGCGCCTCGCCGTAGGCATTCCGATCCTTCTTGCTCTTGCCCTTGTGGCAGACATTGCACTTGGCGGACTCGACCGCGGCAGCGAGCGGCGTGCCATCCTTGACGTAGACCGCCTTGAACTCGTCGGCGAACTGCTTGATCGCAAACGCCTCGCGAGCAGCGGAACCAAGGACGAACGCCGCCGTCAAGACGGCGAGCCGGAAGGGCAGGCTGGTGCGGGTCATCGAGTCACTCCATGAAGGCCGGCATCCTGCGGCGGGACACTCCCGGCCGCACAGCCAACCATCAAACCCCGAAACGCCGCCAGCGTCAAGCAATCCGGCCGGAAACTCGCCGGACCGACGGCCCCGCGCCCGCCGCCGCCGCTCACAGGCCCCAGCCGGGCCAGGTGGCCGGCCGAGGCAGACTGCCCACCAGGCTGTCGTGGACAAGCGGGAAGCCCTGTTCGCCAAACGCCACCTCGACCCGCTCGGCCGCGCCGTCGATCCGCATGAAGGACGACCCTCCTTCATACCGGCCGTGGCGATCCCGCCAGGTGACGGCGGCCGTGTATTCGGCGGGCGTCGCGATCCCCACGCATTCGATGAACGGCCGGAGGGGGTCGGTGACCACGAATCGGCAGCCCGCTGCCTGCATCATCAGGCGCGCGGGCAGCGGCAGCGAAGCGGCGTCGCGCGCGAGCACCAGGCCCGCTCCGCAGGCTGCCACCAGATTCTCGAAGCGGCACTCGACCGTGACGGCGGTCCGGCAGCCCTCGAGCGCGAGCAGGTGGCCTGGCGTGGAGGCGGCGCCACCGTCCCAACGCAGCACGATCCGACCGCCGCCGGGCGCCGCCACTTGGAACAGGTCGGCTCCTCCCGCCGCCCGCACGCCGACGAGCGCGATCTCGGCATCCACGGCATCCGGCCCCGCGACAGTCACGAACGCGGCAGCCCTCGGCTCCCCCGGCGGCGGCTCGCCATCCGGCATCCGCAACACGGCCCCCTCGCACTCGAACCGGCCGGCCGCCACCGTCACCAGACTCCGGCGGCCAATGGCCAGCCCATCCGTGCCAGAGGCGTCGGCGAGGTGGATCGCCACCCCGCGAACCACGAGGGTGCCCCGCTGCACGCGGGCTCCGCTTCCATCCCCGCCGCACGCCAACCGCAAGACCGGCTGCCGCCCCACCGCAGCGCGGATCTCCAACCGCCGGCC
>JBILOA010000067.1:0-7319 GCA_044374735.1 Pirellulales bacterium
CGCGACACTCCTGTCCACGATCGCCGTCTGGACGACGGGCGATCCGTTCCCCTACGACCCGCGAGCGACGGCCGCGGTCGACGTCTCCCCCGACGGCGCGACCTGGACCACGCTCCAGACGCGCGAGGCCAATCGCGGCGGCTTCGGCGGCGGGCCGTTCGACATCCGGGAGTTCGTCGCCGGAGGACGTGAGGTCTGGGTCCGGGCCCGGCTCAGCGCGAGCCGCACCTGGCCGGGTGACGGGTTGATCTACGCCCAGTTTCTGCGCACCGATCCGCTCCGGCCGGACGAGAAGACCTTCCGGCTCACGCTCACCGGCCCCGCCCCGGACGTCCCGCCATCGCCGGCAGACACCCCAGCCGCCGACCACTAGCAGCGGCGATTGGCCCTCAACACGGGCCCGTGCTACGCTTTCTCAGAGAGAGTTCCCGCCGATCGACCTCTTTCGGTCCGCGATCTCGCAGGGCTGCCAGGAGCCCTGTCGGATCGGCGACGCGGGCGCCCCCCGAGGAAGTTGTTCCATGGGTTGCTCGGCCGTTGTTCGGGTTTCCACGACCCTGGTTGGCCTCATCGTGGGATTGCAGGCCTGGTGCCTGCTCGCCCAGGCGGCCGATTCGGCCGGCGAGCCGCGGCCGCTCGACTTCAATCGCGACATCCGGCCGATCCTGTCGGAAAACTGCTTCTACTGCCACGGCCAGGACGGCCAAAAGCGGGAAGCCGACCTGCGGCTCGACGACCGGGCCGCGGCGATCGCTGCCGGGGCGATCGTGCCCGGCGATGCGGGGGCCAGCGCGATGCTCGAGCGGCTCCATTCCACGGACCCCGACGTGCTGATGCCGCCGCCCACCTCGAACCGGCGGCTGGCCGACGACCAGAAACAACTGCTCGACCGCTGGATCAAGGAGGGAGCCGAGTACAAGCCGCACTGGGCGTTCACCCCGCCGGTTCGGCCGACGCCGCCCGCGGTGCAGCGGGCCGACTGGGTGCGGAACGAGATCGACCGGTTCGTGCTCGCGAAGCTCGAGGCGGCCGGGCTCGCGCCCGCGCCGGAAGCCGATCGCGCGACGCTGATCCGCCGGTTGCACGCCGACCTCGTGGGCCTGCCGCCCACGCCCGCGGAGGTCGATGCCTTCGTCGCCGACCCCCGGCCGGATTGGTACGTGTCATTGGTGGATCGGCTGCTCGCCTCGCCGCACTACGGCGAGCGGATGGCCCTGCCCTGGCTCGACGCCGCCCGCTACGCCGACTCCAACGGCTTCCAGCAGGACGGCGACACCTGGCAGTGGATCTGGCGGGACTGGGTGGTGAACGCGCTCAACGCCGACATGCCCTTCGACCGGTTCTCGATCGAGCAGCTGGCGGGTGACCTGCTGCCGAACGCCACGCTCGAGCAGAAGATCGCCACCGGCTTCAACCGCAACCATCTCCTCAACGGCGAGGGGGGCGCGATCGCCGAGGAGCAGCGGTTCAACAACCTCTTCGACCGGGTGGATACGACGAGCACGACGTGGCTGGGGCTGACCGTCGCCTGCGCCCAGTGCCATGACCACAAGTACGATCCGATCACGCGGACCGACTACTACGGCCTGCTGGACGCCTTCAATCGGGTGTCCGAGTCGGGGGCGCCGACCAGGTTCTCCAATCGGATCCGGGTCGCACCACCGGTGGTCGAGGCGCCCGACGAGCCGCTGCGCCGGCAGATCGCCGACATCGAGCAGCTGGTCTCCGCCCTCGGCGAGGAGGCTCCCGCGGAGGTCGAGCGGCTCCGCAAGGAGCTCGCGGATCTCAAGGCCGACCGGCTGCCCCGGGTGATGGTGATGCAGGACGACAGGCCCCGCGACACGAAGATCCTCGACCGCGGCGACTACCTCTCGCCGGTCGGCGACAAGATCGTCTTTCAGCCCCCGGCCTTCCTGCCGCCGTTGCCCGAAGGGGAATCCCGAAACCGGCTCGGCCTGGCGAACTGGCTCTTCCGACCGGAGCATCCGCTCACGGCCCGGGTGCAGGTCAACCGGATGTGGCAGCAGTTCTTCGGCGTCGGGATCGTGAAGACCACCGAAGACATGGGCGTGCAGAGCGAGTATCCCCGCCACCTGGAGCTGCTCGACTGGCTCGCGGTCGAGTTTCGGGAGCGGGGCTGGAGCCAGAAGCAGATGCACCGGCTGCTCGTGACGAGCGCCACCTACCGGCAGTCGAGCAAGGTCTCGGCCGAGCATCTGGCGAAGGATCCGGAGAATCGGCTGCACGCCCGCGGGGCCCGATTCCGGATGCCGGCGCTGGTGCTTCGTGACGTGGCGCTGTCGGCGAGCGGCCTGATCGATCTCCGGCTCGGCGGCCAGCCCGTCTATCCGTACCAGCCCGACCAGATCTGGGAGGCGCTGGCGATCACGAAGGAGCGCGACTTCACGTATCCAGCGTCTCACGGTCCCGACCTCTACCGTCGCAGCCTCTACACCTTCTGGCGGCGGACGGTGAGCCCCGCCAACATGTTCGACACGGCCAACCGGCAGACCTGCACCGTCCGCGCGGGCCAGACGAGCACGCCGCTCCACGCCCTCACGACGCTGAACGACCCGACGTGGGTCGAGGCGGCGCGGGTGCTGGCCGAGACGAGCATGCAGGCCGCCGGCGACCTCGACGGCCGGCTCACGCACGCCTTCCGCCGCGTGCTCGGCCGCAAGCCGACCGGCTACGACCTCGACACCCTGAAGCGGATGCATGCCCGGCAGCTGGCGATCTACGCCGCCGACCTCGGCGCCGCGAACCAACTGCTCGCGGTGGGCGAAAGCCCCCGCGATCCGTCGCTCGATCCGGCCGGCCACGCCGCCCTGACGAGCGTCTGCCTAGCCGTCTTCAACCTCGACGAAGCACTGACGAGGGAATGATGCGACCACACGGAATCGACGTGGGAGGGGTTGCCCTTACCGACGAGCCGGCGTTGCTGCCAAGCGCAGGCAGGATGCCGGAGCGCAGGCAGCATCGAGAGAGCGGAGGCCACGATGGCCGGAGCGAACGTCCGGGCGAGACGGTATGGGCGGCCCCGACCTTCACCACGGACGTGCCTTGGCCCCGCGTCCGTGCCGCGGAGGGAGCCAATGGCTGAGGTGCATCTGGAAAACACCCAGCGCGTCACCCGGCGCCGGCTGTTCGGCTCGGCCGGGCTGGGCATCGGCTCGGTCGCCCTGGCGTCGCTGCTCGAACGGGAAGCCAGGGCCACGCCGGGGGGCGGGCCGCCGGGCCTGCCGGGGCTGCCGCACCACGAGCCCAAGGCCAAGCGGGTCGTCATGCTCTGGCAGGGGGGCGGCCCGTCGCACGTCGATCTCTTCGATCCCAAGCCCGCGCTCATCGAGCGCGGTGGACAAGACATCCCCGCGAGCGTGCGGGGCCAGACCCGGCTGTCCACGATGTCGAGCGGGTACGCCAAGTGGCCGGTCGTGGCGCCGATCAAGCCATTCCAGAAGTACGGCCAGTGCGGCATGGAGATGAGCACGCTCCTGCCGCGCATCGGCAGCCTCGCCGACGATCTCTGCCTCGTCCGCAGCATGAACACGGAGGCCGTAAACCACGCGCCCGGCGTCACGTTCTTCCTCTCGGGGGCGCAGGTGCCGGGGCGGCCGAGCATGGGTGCCTGGATGACGTACGGCCTCGGCTGCGAGACCGACAACCTGCCGGCGTTCGTGGTCATGACGTCGAGCGACAAGGGCAAGAGCTGCGGGCAGCTGTTTTTCGACTACTACTGGGGGAGCGGCTTTTTGCCGACTCGCTTCCAGGGGGTGAAGTTCCGGAACACGGGCGACCCGGTCCCCTACCTCGCCAACCCCCAGGGCGTCAGCCGCGAGGCCCGCCGGGCCCTGCTCGACGACCTGGCAGCGATGAACGCGGCCCACCTGGCCGACTACGGCGACCCCGAGATCGACACCCGGATCGCCCAATACGAGATGGCCTATCGCATGCAGTCCAGCGTGCCGGACCTCGTGGACTTCTCCGACGAGCCACAGCACGTGCTCGACCGCTATGGCCCCGACGTGAAGACGAAGGGCACGTTCGCCTCCAACTGCCTGGTGGCCCGGCGGCTGCTCGAGCGGGGTACGCGATTCGTGCAACTGATGCACGCCGGCTGGGATCAGCACAACAACCTGTTCTCGAAGCTCGCGGAGATGTGCGGCGACACCGACGCCCCGACCGCGGCCCTGATCACGGACCTCAAGGAGCGAGGCCTCCTCCAGGACACGCTGGTGGCCTGGGGGGGCGAGTTCGGTCGCACCCCGTTCGGCCAGGGCGATCCCAACAACCCCAAGGGCCGCGACCACTTCGGCCGCGCCTTCTCGTGGGTGCTGGCGGGGGGCGGCGCCAAGCCGGGGCACGTCTACGGCTCGACCGACGACTACGCCTGGAACATCACGGCCGACCCGGTTCACGTGCACGACATGCAGGCCACGATCATGCATCTGGTGGGGATCGACCACACCAAGCTCACCTTCCGCTACCAGGGCCGCCAGTTCCGCCTCACCGACGTGCACGGCCACGTGGTGCGCGGCGTCATCGCGTGACGACCGCGAGCATCCAGGCGGCCAGGATCGCGCGGGCCGTCCAGAGCAGCGTCCGCAGCCAGTTGCTGCGCACGAGCGTCGCGACCACCCCGGGCGTGTGCCCCTCGCCGGCCAGTCGGCCGTGGAGCGGCATCTGCACCGCGAGCGTCGACAGCCAGAGCACGCCCACCAGCACGGCACCGGCAACGGCCGGCCCGCGGCCGATTCCGGCCGGCGGCCAGGCGGCGAGCCAGCCGGCGGCAGCCGCCTCCACGAGCATCGGCGGCAGGACCACGAGCGACGTGCGGGCCTGGTTCGCGCGGGCGTAGTCGCTGCCGTGCGGGCCGGTCACCGCCGCGAACAGCGGGTAGTGGACCACCTGCACGAACCAGATGATCCCGGCCATCATCCCGGAGGCGACCGCCTGGGCGACGAGCAAGGCTTCCAGCGAGGACACTTCTCGGGCTCCGGCGGCGGCTTCAGTAGCGGGGAACGGCGGGATCGATCTCGCGGGACCAGGCCTCGATGCCGCCGGCCATGCTCTGGGCGGATGTGAAGCCCCGCTCGCGGAGAAATCGGGTGACCCGGAGGCTGCGGACACCATGGTGGCAGTGGACCACGATCCGGGACGTGCGGTGCGGCTCGAGCTCGGCGAGCCGCTCGGGAATCGTCTGCATCGGGATCAGCACCGCCCCCCCGATCCTCGCGATGGCGTGCTCGTCCGGCTCGCGGCAATCCAGGAGCAGGAACGACTCCCCGCCGGCCAGCAGGGCCTGCACCGCGTGCACGTCGATTTCCTGTGGTTCGTTCATGAGCGCTCGTCCATGTCGTGCCCCGGCGGTTTCCCGAGCCTCGCCCGCGGCGGGCCCCGCGGATCCGGGCCGTCAAAATGCCTCGATGGGCACGGCGAGAAAACTTCCCCATGGGCTGGCACCCACGACCGTCGGGCTCTCGTAAGCGCCGGCAAACGGCGCGGATCGCGCCGCCGGTCCCCGGTACGGCGAGAACGGCGGGGCCGCGTCACGGCCGGCGGCCAATCCCGCCCGCGCCGCGGCATCATCGCGACCGACCCGCCGCTGAAAACCAGCGAAGTCCTGCTGGGCGGCGAGCACCTCGTCATGCCGTCGTGCAACCTCGGCCCGCTTGGTCTCGATCCGCTGCACCGCCGCCTCCAACTCCGCCGCGGACATGTCGAGCACGTTCGGCACATCCCGCAGCACCTCAGCCCGCTTGGCATCCGACATCACTTCGAGGTAACGGCCGAGCCAGCCGCGGGCATCCCGGGCCGCCGGGGTCTCGAGCACCTGCAGCTTGGCCGACATCGTCTCGAGCAGATACTCTACCTCGAACGACGACATCGTAGTGACGCGGCTCGTCAACTCGCGGCGGATGGCCGCAACCTGCGTCGGCGAGTAGACGGGCTGAGCGTCGAGCCAAGCGTTGAACTCGAACATCGCGCGGCGCCAGCGGTCGCTCGCCAACACCTGCGCCTTGCGGTCCAGATCGCCGGCGTCGGCCTCGCTGTTCCCGTCGGCCTCCGGCTTCGCGTCCTGCCGCGGCGGGTCGGCCGCCAGCGCCGGAAGCACCGCGATGCCCGCCACGATCACCAGCCACCAGGCCCACCGTCGTGCGGCGGATTTCCGGCCACGGGCGAACGTCATGGCAGCCCTCGCGCTCTGGCATCGACCATCCCAGCTGCAACCGGCGTGGCGATTCTACGCACGGCCCCAGCGGCCGTTCCATCCCGCGACGGGAACCGCTCTTGCCCGGTCGACCGGGCCGCGTGGTAGCCTTCGCACCGCAGCGGGCCTCAGTGGCCGCGATGCCGCCCGAACGCTTCGCCCCTTGGGAAGACACCCATGCACGTTATCCAGGGTTTCCTGTCGCTCGTCGCGCGGCTGATGATCACCGCGATCTTCCTGTCGAGCGCCGTGATGAACAAAATTCCGCAGTTCAACGCCGTGGCCGAGGTGATGGCGGGCAAGGGCATCCCCCAGCCCAAGATCCTGCTCGCCGGCGCGATCGCCTTCCTCCTGCTCGGATCGGTGTCGCTGATCCTCGGCTTCCGGGCCCGCTTGGGCGCGTTCCTGTTGCTCGTGTTCCTGGCGGCGGCGACCTACTACTTCCACGCCTTCTGGAAGCTCCCCGCCGACACGGCCCCGGAAGCGTTGCGAGACGAGCAGATCGCGTTCATGAAGAACCTCGCCCTGATGGGGACGATGGTCTTCTTCCTGGCGAATGGCGCAGGGCCATGGAGCATCGACGCCGCCCGCAACGCGGCGCAGGCCGACGGAGACGAGCCGGGCGACGAGGATGCCTGACGGTCGGACGGGCGGCTACCGCACGCCCCCCAGGCCCCGCTCCTCCGCGATGCGCTCGACGGCGATCCGGGCCTCGGCCTGAACCCTCTGCTTGAGTTCCTCGGCCCGCGCCTCGTTGACGGTCACGCTCGGCATTCCCCCTTTGAAGGAGACGGTGATCGCCCCGGTCGCGACGGCGATCACCGCTCCCGCGATCAGCAGCAGGGAACCGATCTTCGTCGAGGCGACCTGCTGCACCGGGGCGGGCAGGCCCGCGGTCGCGAGGGCGGCCACTTTCTGAATGTTGCTCTTTTTCTTCCTGCTGGCCACGGCGGCGCTCCTGGTCGGTGAAGGGTCGTCGGCGCGGCCGTCCATCGGCCGCCGCCCCGAAGGAGTCGATCGTCCGGCCAACCATTCCGGGCGGAATCCGCGGCGCCGCGGCGGGTTCCTCGACGCGACCCCCAGACCGGCCCCAGCCTGCCCAGACCCC
>JBILOA010000068.1:0-7230 GCA_044374735.1 Pirellulales bacterium
GGAAACGGCTGACCACGCTGCGGGCCCTGCTCGAGTTTCCGGAAGGCGACCTGGGCGGCCGCCGGGTGCGGTTCGACGGCCCGCAGGGCTATGACCCCGTCCGTGTGCGGGCGGAACTTCAGGCGATCGCCGAGTCGCTGGCCGACTAGGGCGGGCGTCAGGGCGCCGGTTGGCGGCGGTCGGAGACGATCTTCAACAGGTCCTGGCCGCTCATCCGGAAGGCGGCGTTGTGGGGGCAGGCGTAGACGCAACTGGGGTCTTCGTCCGGACCGACCAGATCGCGGCAGAGGTCGCAGGTGGTGGCGACCCGCCGATCCTCCTCCTCGTCCTTGTGCATCGAGATGTTGCCGTAGGGGCAGTTGCTCGAGCAGAGTCCGCAGCCGATGCAGTGGTCCTCGATCACGATCTCGACCGCCCCGGGATGGTTTTCCCGTGGCTTGCGATGAATCGCGTCGACGGGGCAGCCGACGAGGCAGTAAGGATCGAGGCACGACCGGCAGGAACTGGCCACCAGGAAGTTCTCGAACCGCAAGCCCTCCCGGATCAGCCGCGTCACGCCCTCGTGGGTGTCGGAGCAGGCCCGCGTGCATTCGTCGCACCGCGTGCAGCTCTCCAGGTCGAGGACGAGCAGCTTCTGCGCGCTGTACAGCCCGTTGCCGATGAAGTTCTCGAGCCCGTCGTCGATCTGCTGGCCACGCTCGATGTTGAGGGCGAGCAGACGCCGGGCCTCCGCCACGAGCTCGTCCCGGACCACCGGCGAGCGCTCGACGATCTCGCGGAAATCCTCCCCGCGGATCCGCACGAGTTCGACGGTGTCGAGTGCCGTGCAGGAGGCCGTGCGCAGGGTGCGGGCGCCGCCGGAGGCGTCCAGTTCCGAGTCGAGGTCGACCATCGAGGAAATGAGCCCGATCTCGCCGAACGTCCGGCCGGGGCCCAGATAGTCGAGCACCCGCTCGTGCTCCCCCATCCGCTGCGACACCTTCACGAATCCGAACCGCACCTTGAAGAAGTCGGTCGCGACCTCCCCCTGGCGGAAGATCGGCTGGCCCTTGTCCACCGTGACGAGCTCGGCCCGGTCCCGCAGAAACTCGGCGCACCGCTGCCGCTCCTCGACCGACAGCCCCCGGAACATCGAGAGCTGGGAGAGCTCCTGGGCCAGGGTGCGGCTGCGGTAGGCCTGATCGAGCACGTGCCGCGAGGAATCGCTTCGCTGCAGCATGTACAGCACGTTGCGATTGATCTCGATCACTTCCGTCTCCTCGAGCGCCACCACCGTCGCCGAACGCGGATAGGCGTTGAGGCACGCCATCTCGCCGAACAGCACGTCGGCGGGAGTCAGCTCGCCCACCCACTTCCCGTCGACCAGTTCGAGCGACCGGCCGCTGTCGATCGCGACGGCCTGTTGCTTCCGCTCGCGCCGCCGGCCGGGCCGCGCCGCGGCCGAGCCCTGCAGCCAGCCGGTGGCCGAGCGGAGGAAGGCCTTGAATCCGCCGGCCCCCAGGCGGTCCGCCCGGGCGGCCGGCGCCCCGATCGACACCCCCACGCGGCCCCGCACGATCACGAACGCCGTCGAGGCGTACTCCCCCTCGTGGCAGATCACCGCGCCGGCCTGGAACCGGCGACGGTTGATGCTCTGCGAGTTCCATTCGAGAAACTTCGCCGGGATGCCCGCGAACAGCGGATGTTGCTTGAGGGCGTCGACCCACGAGCGGTCGTGTTTTTCACCCCCCGAGCCCCCCACCAGCTCCCGAAACACGAGCGCCCCGGTGGGGCAGGAAATCATGCACTCGCCGCAGGAGACGCAGCTGGACGAGCCCATGGGATCGTCGAGATCGAAGCCGATGTGCGTGGCATATCCCTTGCCCGACCGGCCGATCACGTGGTTCTCTTTGACCTCGTTGCAGGCCCGCACGCACCGGTCGCAGAGGATGCACTGGTCGTGGTCGACGGCGATCCGCGTTGAGCTGTCGTCCTGCCCGCGGGCGAGCGAGCGGGGGGCGAAGGCCTGCGCTCCCGTGAGCAGCCACTTCGCCTCGATGGCCGCGGGGTCGACGGAGGGGTCGGCCGCCGACTCGAGCGCCCGCGCATCGCGGGCGAGCTCGTCGAGGCTGGCGGCGAGCCGGCCGAGCTCGTTGGCCGGCAGGGCGGCCTTCCAGTCGGTCGGGAGATGGTCGGTGACGAGCAGGTTCACGAGCGTCCGCACGTTGGCGTCCACCCGCTTCCGCGCCGCGAGGTCCGGCGAGCGGATCGTCTGCACCTCCATCGTCTCCTCGACGCGATGGTGGCAGGCCGGCAGCAGCTTCCGCTCCCGCTGCATGGAACCGCGCTTCACCTTGGCGATCTCCACGCAGCAGACGCGGCAGACGCCCACCGGATCGAGATGCTCCTGGTGGCAGAGAATCGGGATCGGATTGCCGGCGGGGTCGCCGGCGTAGGCCTTCGTGGCGGCGTCGTAGATCGTGGTCGCCCGCGGAATCGGCCGCCCCTCGGGGTCGCGGAGAATCTTGCCCTGCGAGTCGGTCTGCGGCACCGCCTTCGGCACCGTCACCTCGCGGCCGTCGATCGTGATCGTGATCTGCTTCTCGAAATCGGCCGCCGTGACCTTGTCCATCCGCACGAGTTGGCCGTCGATGTCGCGGGCGAAGAGGCCGTCTTCCTCCGGCAGGATCGGGCCGTGATCGTCGAGCTCGGTGTGCGGGTGCGTGATGGCGTCGGGCATGGCGTCAGGTCTTCCGGAGATGGGCCGCGACATCGTCCGGAAACAGTTCGAATACCGACTGGAGCGGCTTGGCGGCCACCATGCCCAGGCCGCAGATCGACGTCATCTCCATGGCGCGGGTGAGCTCGTTCACCAGCTGCCGCTGCGTTGCGAGCGCCGCCTGGTTCAGCCCCCGGCCGACGAGTTGCGTCCCCACCTCCACGACCTTCTGCGACCCCAGCCGGCAGGGCACGCACTTGCCGCACGACTCGTCGCGAAAGAACTCGCAGCAGTTGACCGCCTCGGCGACCATGTCGCGGGACTGGTTGTAGACCACGAGGCCGGCCCCGATCGCCAGCCCGAGGTCGCGAAACCGCTGCAGGTCGAGCTGCAGCTCGAGGATGTCGAGGTGGGTTCCGCCGCCGGCCGCCACGGCCTCCACCAGCTGGGCCGGAGCCCGCTTGTCCCAGCCGCGGGGCAGCGCCGTCACCGGCAGCCGCGCCGGGAGAAATCCGCCCGACGGCCCCGACGGCGCGAAGGCCTTCAGCCCGCCCACGACGCCTCCCGCCAACTCGTCGAGAAACTCGCGTAGCGTGATCCCGTTGGGCACCTCGTAGACACCCGGCCGGGCGACGTCGCCCGAAATCGAGAAGAACCGCCGCCCCTTGCAGCCGTTGCGGCCCTCGGCGGCGTACCAATCGCCCCCCTTGAGCAGGATCGCCGGCGCCCAGGCGAAGGTCTCGACATTGCTGACGAGCGTAGGCTTGTCGTAGAGGCCGTTGGTCTCGAGCTGCGGCGGCTTGTTGCGCGGCTGGGCCCGGCGGTCTTCCATCGCCTCGATCAAAGCACTCTGTTCGCCGCAGATGTAGCCCCCGGGGCTCGTGAAGACGTCGACCGGAAAGCTCCGTCCGGTTCCGAACACGCCCTGGCCGCAGGCACCGATCGAGGTTGCCCGGACGATCTCGCGGTTCATGATCGCGATCTGCTCGGCATATTCGTGGCGGATGTAGATCGTGCCCCGCGTGGCACCCGTGAGCAGGCCGGCGAGAATCACGCCCTCCAGCACAAGATGCGGATGCCGCGTCAGGAGCTCACGGTCCTTGAAGGTGCCCGGCTCGCTCTCGTCGGCGTTGCAGACGACGTATTTTTCGTCCCCCTTCGCCTTCCAGACGTCGTTCCACTTCTGGTGGGCCGGCACGCCGGCGCCCCCCATGCCGCGCAGGTCGGCCGTCTTGAGCAGGTCGATCACCGCCTGCCGGTCGAACGACGCCGTGAACGCCCGCACCGCCGCATAGTCGGCCGCACCGTCATAGGGATCGATCCGCCAGGGCCGGTTGGCGTGCAGCGCGTAGCCGCCGTCGCTGTCGCCGGCCGGCCGCCGGCCGGCCCGGATCTCACGGACGACCCGCACCAGATCGGCGGCCGAGCGGCCGACGTAGGGCTCGTCATTGACCAGCGTCGCCACGGGCCGGTCGCACCGTCCCAGGCAGGAGGCGTAGCGCACGGCGGCGACGCCGTGCGCCCGGTCGTCGGCGAGCAACTGCTCGAGGTCGCGCTTCAGTCCGGCGCAGCCGTGCTGGTGGCAGGCCATGTCGTGGCAGACGAGCACCTCCACGGCCGGCGCGGGAGACCGCCGGAAGTGGGGAAAGAAACTGGCGACCTCCTGCAGCCGGTGAAGCGGGGTCCCGGTGCGTTCCGCCAGTTTTCGCAGTTCCGCCTCCGGCAGATAGCGGTGCCGCTGCTGGATGTGGTGGAGTTCCTGAATGATCATCGGGATCTACGGTACGCGCTCGCGCGGGGGTTTGGAAAGCCTCATTTCCACTCGTCGATGAGATTGGCGATCAGCGCCGTCCAACCGGTCTGGTGGCTGGCCCCGAGCCCCGCGCCCGAGTCGCCGTGGAAGTATTCGAAGAACAGAAGATTATCCCGCCAGCGGGGGTCGTCTCGGAACTCCTTCGCCTGCCCCCAGGCGGGACGGCGGCCCGTGCCGTCTTGGAGATAGATCGATGTCAGCCGGCCGGCGATGTCGCGGGCCATCTCGCGGAGGGCGATCGGGTTGCCGCCGGCGCCGGCCGTGCGCACGGTGAACCTCGGGCCGAAGGCGGTGCCCAGTTTGCGCAGCGACTCGACAATCAGGAACGTCGTGGGAAACCAGATCGGCCCGCGCCAGTTGGAGTTGCCTCCCTTGAGCTTCGTCCGCGATTCGGCCGGTTCGTAGCCCACCCGCCGCCCGTCGAATTCGAACGGTTCGCGCTCATGCCGCTTCGAGAGCGAGCGGATGCCGTAGGGCGAGAGAAACTCCGCCGGGTCATGGAGCCGCGCCAGCATCCGCGAGAGCTGGTCGATGTTCATGATCGTCAGGAGGTGGGTCGTGGAGCCGTCGGCGGCGGGGATCGGATGGATCACATCGGTCACCAGATCCTGCCGGTTCGTGAGAAACCACCGCAGGTTGCCGGAGAACTCCTTGAACGGCTCGATCCAGGCCGCCTCCAGTCGTTCGACCGCGAACAAGGGGATCAGGCCCACCAGCGAGCGGACGTGGAACTTGCGGATCTGGCCGTCCGGCCGCTTGAGCACGTCGTAGAAGAAACCGTCGGCCTCGTCGAACAGCGCGTAGCCACGGCAGCCCATGTTCTTCATCGCATGGGCGATGTGGACGTAGTGCTGGAGAAACTTGGATGCCAGCGACTCGTAGACGGGGTTGTCGTGGGCGAGTTCCAGCGCGATCCGCATCATGTTGAGGCAGAACATGCCCATCCAGCCGGTCGCGTCGGCCTGCTCGAGCGTGGAACCGTCGGGCAGGCGATCGCTCCGGTCGAAGACGCTGATGTTGTCGAGGCCGAGGAAGCCCCCCTCGAACACATTGTTGCCCTCGCGGTCGACCTTGTTCACCCAGCTGGTGAAGACCAGCAGCAGCTTGTGGAAGCAGCGCTCGAGCCAGGGCCGGTCGATACGGTCGTGCCGCCGCTTCTCCATGTTGTAGACCCGCCAGACGGCCCAGGCGTGCACGGGCGGGTTCAGGTCGCCGAACTCCCACTCGTAGGCCGGTAGCTGGCCACTGGGATGCTGAAACTGCTCGAACAGCAGCAGCCAGAGCTGATCCTTGGCGAACTGCGGATCGACGAGGGCCGCGGGAACGCAGTGAAACGCGAGGTCCCAGGCCGCGAACCAGGGGTATTCCCAGGTGTCGGGCATCAGGAGCACCCGCATGGAGTTCAGGTGCCGCCAGTGGAAGTTGCGAATCTGCCGCCGGCTTTCCGGCGGCGGGCAGTCCGGATTGTCGCCGTCGAGCCATTTCGCGACGTCGAAGATGTAGTTTTGCTTCGACCACAACAGGCCGGCGAGCGCCGCCCGTTGCACGCGCCGCTCGTCCGCCGTGGCGGCGGCCGGGGCCAGTCCCGCGTAAAATTCGTCGGCTTCCGCGCGACGCAGGGCGATCGTCTCGTCGACGAGCGCGGCGAGGCCGGCGGCCGGGACCGCCGCGGCGGGTGGGCGGTCGGTCAGCAGCAGGTGAAGCGACGTCGTGCCGCCCGCGGGCACCAGCAGCTCGAAGGCGATCGCCGCCTTGGTTCCCGTCTCCGCCGGATTGCAGGCCGCCGCGTCGCCCTCGCAGAGCCGCCGATGAAAGGCATCCTTCGTGAACGGAGACCGGCTCAGCTGGCTCGGCCCGAACACGGCCGGCCCGTTGGTCTCATTGTCGGTGAAAAGGGGCCCGGCACCGGCCGCGAGCGGGGCGATCAGCCAGCGCGGCCCGAGCCGGTGGAGCGTGGGAATGTGGGGATCGGGCGGCAGGTTATCGTCGTCGGCCAGCAGGCAGCACGTGCCGGGCGGCCCCGGCTCGCGGCGGATGACCGGCTGGGGCTGCGGGCCGCCCTCCCAGCTCCAGACGTTCCGGAACCAGAGTGTCGGCAGCACGTGCAGCGGGGCGGGGTCGGGACCGTGGTTGGTCGCCGTGATCCGGATGGCGATTTCCTCGGGATTCGTCTTCGCGTACTCGATCAGGATGTCGAAATAGCGGTTCTCGGCGAAGACGCCGGTATCGATCAGCTCGTACTCCGGGTGGGGCCCCCGCCGGCGGTCGTTTTCCGCGATCAGCTCCGCATAGGGAAACGCCCGCTGGGGATAGCGGTAGAGCAGGGCCATGAAGGAATGCGAGGGGGTGTTGTCGACGTGGAAGAAATACTCCTTCACGTCCTCCCCGTGATTCCCCTGGTGATGGGTCAATCCGAACAACCGCTCCTTGAGGTGCGTATCAACCCCGTTCCAGAACGTCGGGGCGAAACAGAGCCGCTGATAGCGGTCGCTCAGGCCGGCGATCCCGTCCTCCCCCCAGCGGTAGGCCTTGCCCCGGGCTTGGTCGTACGTGAGATAGCGCCATGCATCGCCGTCGGCGGAATAGTCCTCGCGGACGGTCCCCCAGGCCCGGTCCGACAGGTAGGGCCCCCACCGGCGCCAGCCGCTCGAATCGTCGGCAACGTCCCGCATGCGCCGCGACTCCGCACTGAGGTCGGACTGTGCGGATTGTCCGGCCC
>JBILOA010000091.1:0-6584 GCA_044374735.1 Pirellulales bacterium
TGGGCCAGCTTCCGCTGCTCGTCGGGCGCGGAGGGAAAGTCGTGCCGGCTGGTGGCGTCGAGCAGCCGGAGCCGTCCCTCGATCGATCGCAGCGTGCGATAGGCCCGTTCCAGGAACTGCCGCCGCTCGTCGCTGATGAGGCCCGCCGCGTGCAGGGCCACGAGGCCTGCCAGCGTCTCGGTCGACCGCACCGCCGGCGCGCGGCCACCGTGCACGAGCTGCAGCATCTGCACGATGAACTCGATGTCGACCACGCCCCCGGGGCCGCGCTTGAGGTTCGACGACGTCGCGCCCTCCTCCATCCGGTATCGCATCCGGCGGATGCTCTCGACCTCCCCGGCCGTCCAGTCCCGGCCGTAGGTGGCCTGCTCGATCACCGCTCGGGCCGCGGCCGTCGCCGCCGGAGCGCCGACCACCACCCGCGCCTTCACGAGCGCCTGCCGCTCCCAGACGGCGGCGGGGCCGGCGGCGGCGAAGTAGCGGGCGAACTCGGCCAGCGAGGTGGCGGGCGGCCCGCTGCGGCCGGATGGCCGGAGCCGCGAGTCCATCTCGTAGAGCCGGCCCTGGGGCCCGAACTCGTTGAACACCCGCATCGACCGCTGGGCGAGCTCGCCGAAGAAGTGGGTGTTGCTCGTGCCGGCGGCCGTGCGGCGCCGCGGCAGCGAGGCGCCGTCGTGGTCGTAGAGAAACACCACGTCCAAGTCGCTGGCGTAGTTCAGCTCGCGGCCACCGAACTTCCCCATCGCCAGGACGACCGGCCCGGCCGGCGCGCCGGCCCCCGGCCCGTCGCCGGCCATGGGCTGCCCCAGCCGCTCGACGAGTCGCGCCTCCTCGATCGCCAACACCCGCTGCACGAGCGTCTCGGCGATGGCGGACAGGGCGGCGGTCGTCGTCTCGGCGTCCTGCCGGCCGAGCATGTCGCTGACCCCGACCCGCAACTGCTGCGACGCCCGGAAGGCGTGGAGGATCGGCGCCAGATCCACCGCGCCCCGGCAGAGCTCGGCGAGGTTCGCCTCGAGCTCGGCCGCGGTGGGCAGCCGCTCGATCAGCAGGCTGTCGAGCAGTTCGTCGATCATGCCCGGATTGGTCACGAGCAGCCGCGCCAGGAAGGGGCTCGACGCACAGAGCCGCACCGTAAGGTCGAGCGACGGGGGGTTGAAGCTGAACAGCTCCCACAGCACTCCCTTGCCGCCGAGTGAGTCGGCGACGTCGACGAGCGTGGCAAGCGTGGCATCCGGATCGGGCGTGCGGCCGATCACCGCCAACAGCCTGGGCGCGATCGCGGCCAGGAAGTGGCGGCACCGGCGGGTCGAGAGAAACCGCACCCGCTCCTCGGCGAGCGACTCGAGCGCCCGGGCCGCGGCGGGCACGTCGCGGAAGCCGTGGCCGCCGAGCACCGCCTGGACCGTGTCGGCGGGCGGGTCGGGATCGAGCACGAGGTCGACCTCCGGCTCCGGCGGCGCGTCGTCGGGAAAGGCGTCGTGCAGGAGATGGTCGAGGATTCGGCGATTGATGTCGGTCGCTTCGGCGAGCGCGCCGCGAAACCGCTCGCGGCCCTCCGCACCGGCCTGCTCGCCGCAGCGCACGGCCAGCCGGCCGAGCTCGACGTCGTCCCGCGGCACGACGTGGGCCTGACGGTCATACAGCACCTGGATCCGGTGCTCGACCGTCCGCAGGAGCGTGTAGGTCCGCTCGAGGATCGCCCGCTCCTGGTCGGTCAGGCTGCCCGCCGCGGCGAGCCGGCGGATGGCTTCGAGCGTGTTGCCGGAGCGGACCGCGGGATTGTCGCCGCCGGCGAGCAGCTGCAGAAACTGGATCGTGAACTCCACGTCGCGGATCCCGCCCCGCCCCTCCTTGACGTCGGCGTCGTCGATCCCGGCCCGGATCGCCCGCCGCTCGATCCGCCGCTTCAGCGCCTTGATGCCGCTGATGTCGGCCCGGGTCAGCCAGCGGCGGTAGACCCAGGGCTCGAGCTCGACGATCAGCCGGCCGGCCAGCGTGAGGTCACCCGCGATCGCGCGGGCTTTCACCCAGGCCTGCCGCTCCCAGGTGCGGCCGAGCTGGTCGTAATACTGGAGCATCGCGTCGAGCGCGAGGCTGGCCGGGCCGGCCGCCCCGTGCGGCCGCAGCCGCAGGTCGACCCGCAGCCCGCCACCGGCGGGCGACGGCGCCGCGATCAGCCGCACCGTCTCCTGCACCACGCGATCGAAGAACTCCTGGTTGGTGCAGGGCTTGGGCCCCTCCACGCGGCCGTCGGCCGAGTGCACGAACACGAGGTCGATGTCGCTGGAGTAGTTGAGCTCCGCGCCGCCAAGCTTGCCGAGCGCCACGGCCGCGATCGTGGCCGGTCGGCCGTCGGGGCCGCGGGGCGTGCCCCGTTGCCTGGTGACCAGACGCACGGCCGTCGCCAGCGCCGACTCGACCACGCAGTCGGCCACGTGCGAGAGCTGACCGGTGACGATCTCGAGCCGCTGCCCCCCGACGATGTCGCCGTAGGCGATCCGCAGCAGCTGCCGACGACGAAACCGGCGCAGCGCCGTCCGCACCACCTCGGGCTCGTCACTGCCACCGATCTCGGCGGCGAGCATCGCGGCGAGCGATTCCTTCCGCTCGGGACGGCCCCGGCCGAGCCGCACCTCCTCCCAGGCCTCCGGGTCGGCGATCACCGTCTCGGCCAAAAACGGGCTCGCCGAGAAGATGGCCACGAGCACGCCGAGGCTCTCGGGGTCGCGGTCGAAGAGCGTCGCGGTCGAGAGCGGGCTGCGGACGGCCGCGACGAACCGCTCCAGGGCCACCAGCACCCGGTCGGGATCGCTCGCCGCCGGGAGCAGGCCGGCCAGGCGGTCGCAGATCGCGGTGACGAGGTCGAAGGTCAGGCCGTGGGCCGCGAGCGCCGCGATCGTCCGATGCGCCGCCGCAGGATCGGCAAGCCCGACGCGCCGCCCCCACTCGGCGGCCGCGGCGGGATCGTCGAGCAGCCGCGACACGTCACACCTCGGCGGGTGGCGACGCCGGGCGGGGGGCCGGCGGCGCGAGCTGATACAGCGGGGCGGATTCACCGGAGAAGGCCAGGCCCTCGAGCGGCACCGCGTCGGCGAGGCCGTCGGCCACGCGGCCGGCGAGCGACCAGGCACCGGCCTCGTGGACGTCGACGTCGATGATCCGGCCGACCAGCCGGCGGGGCGCGTCGAAGACCACGATCCGGTCGCACATCGTCCGGCCCGAGAGCTGGACGGTGTCGTCGGGCCCGGCCTCGACCTCCCGCTTCTCGTCGCGGGCCGAGAGCCCTTCCACGAGCACCTGCTGCCGCGTGCCGAGAAACCGCTGGTTGCCCGCGAGGCTCGCCTCGGCCTGGGCCTCGAGCAACAGCCGGTTGCGGTCCTTCTTCACCTCCTCCGGCACGTCGTCGGGCAGCCGCTCGTGGGCCTTGGTGCCCGGCCGCGGGCTGTACTTGAAGATGAAGCTGTTCTTGAAGCCGACCGTGCGCACCAGATCGAGCGTCAGTTCGAACTCCGCGTCGGTCTCGCCGCAGTAGCCCACGATGAAGTCGCTGGTCACGGCGGCGTGCGGAATCGCCTCCCGCACGCGGCCGAGCATCTCCATGTATTCGCCGATCGTGTAGCCCCGCTTCATCCGCCCGAGGACCGCGTCGGAGCCGTGCTGGGCCGGCACGTGGAGATAGTGGCAGACCTTGGGCAGGTCGCGGACCGCCGCGATCAGATCGTCGGTCATGTCCCGCGGGTAGTTCGTCACGAACTTGATCCGATCGAGCCCCTCGATGCCGTCCAGCATCACCAGCAGGTCGGCCAGCCGCGTCGTGCGGCCGCCGCCGGCGTATTTGTAGGAGTTGACCGTCTGGCCGATGAGCGTGATCTCGCGGCAGCCCTCGGCCACGAGCTTGCGCGCCTCGGTGAGGATCGTGTCGGGAGCGCGGGCCTGCTCCGGCCCGCGGACGTGGGGCACGACGCAGAACGCGCAGAACTTGTCGCAGCCGGTCTGGGTGCGGATGAACGCCTGGAAGGGCGTGGGCCGCATGCCCGGGTCGCGATCGGGGTCGTAGCTCTCGAAGGAGCGGGCGATCGCCTCGCGGGCGGCGCCCTTGCGGTCGAGGCTCACCTCCAGCCTCGGCCCACTGCCGGCGAGCACGCCGGCCACGAGCGACGGCACCTGGTGGAGCTGGCCCGGGCCCACGACGAGATCCACCCACGGAGCCCGGCGGCGGACGAGCTCCTGGTCTTTCTGGGCCATGCAGCCGAGCACGCCCACGACGAGCTCCGGCTTCTTCTGCTTCTCGAACCGGATCCGCCCCAGGGCCGAGTAGATCTTGTCTTCGGCGTGCTGCCGCACGCTGCAGGTGTTGTAGAAGACGGCGTCGGCCTCGGCCGGCCCCGCGGCCATCTCCCAGCCCTGCCGGCGGAGCGCCGCCACCACGAGCTCGCTGTCGAGCACGTTCATCTGGCAGCCGACGGTTTCGATCCAGAGGCGCTTGGGCATGGGCGAGAGTCTACCGTCCTCACCCCAGCCGCGCGCCCGGCCGCAGGGGGCTGCCCCGGAGAAACTCCCCCGCCGTCATCGCCCGCTTGCCCTCGGGCACGAGCCGGGTGACGGCCAGCGCCGTGCCCGCGCCGCAGGCCACCACGATCCGGCCCGTGTCCGGGCCGGACTCGGCCACGAGCACCGTGCCGGGCTCGGCCGCCGCGCCCGCCGCCGGGAAAAACTCCTCGGCCGGCGCGACCTCGGCCTCGGCCAGCACCAGCCGCTGCCGCTCGCCATCGGCCCGCGTGAAGAAGGTCGCGGCCCGAGGCCAGGGATCGAGCGCCCGGCGCAAGCGCTCGATGGCGTCCGCAGGCTTCGACCAGTCGACGAGCCCGTCGGCCTTGGCGAGCCGCGGCGCGCGGGTGGCCTTGGCCTCGTCCTGCGGGATGCCGACGCCCGCCGGCTCGAGTCCGGCGGCGACCGCGGCCTCGAGCCGCTCGATCGCGTCGAGCACGGCGCCGGCCCCGATCTCGGACAGTCGGGTCTCGAGCTCCGCCGCGGTCTCCCGCGGGCCGATCGGCGTCGCTCGTGCCGTGATCACGCGGCCGGCGTCGAGGGCCGGCGTCATCCCGATCACGCTCACGCCCGTCACGGCGTCGCCCGCGAGCAGCGCCCATTGGATCGGCGCCGCCCCGCGGTGCCGCGGGAGGAGCGAGCCGTGGAGGTTGATCCCGCCGAGCGGGGCCACGCCGAGCAGCTCCGCCGAGAGAATCTGACCGTAGTCGCAGACCACGAACAGCTCGGCCGCGAGCCCGCGGATCGCCGCCACGCTCTCGGGGGCGTTGGCCTTCTCCGGGGCGAGCACGGGGATGCCCGCGGCGACCGCCGCCTCCCGCATCGGGTTCGGCGGGGGCCGGCGGCCCGGGGGCGCGTGGTCGGGCCGCGTGACGACCGCCACGATCTCGTGGGTCGACGCCAGGAGCTCGCGAAACATCGGCACCGCGAACGGCCCGGTGCCCATCACGACCAGCCGCAGCCGCCTCACGCCCGACACCTCGCGGCCTCCAGCCGGTCGAGCTCGGCCACCAGGGTCGCATCGGGGGGCAGTTCGCCCCGCGACTGCTTGCCGGCGAACACCTGCGCGAGCCCCTCGAGCTGGTTCCGCACCTCGAGCGCCGCGGCTTCCGGCAGCCGGTCGGTGAACAGCCGGCCTTCGAGATGGTCGAACTCGTGCTGCACGACCCGGGCGAACAGGCCGTCGAGGTCGAGCTTGATCGGTTCGCCGGCGAGCGACCAGGCCTCGACCACGATCCGCTCGGGCCGGCGCACGTCCATCCGCACGCCCGGCAGGCTGAGGCAGCCCTCCTCCTGCACCGCCGTGCCCCGCGGCCGGCTGAGCACCGGATTGATGAACACGTGCTCCTCCCCCTCGCCCTGCCGGCCGGTGCAGTTGACGACGAACACCCGATAGGGGAGCGCCACCTGGTTGGCCGCCAGGCCGATACCCTCGGCCTCGTACATGATCTCGAACATCCGCGCGACCGCCTCGCGGACGGCGTCGTCGAGCCGCACGAGCGGCTTGGCGGGCCGGCGCAGGGCCGGGTGTGGAAACTCCACGAGCCCGAGCGGACCGATGGCCGTAGGGTCGGTGGTGGTGGCGGGCAGCTCGTTCACGACGGTCTCCTCGGCCGCGGCGGAGGACCGGCCCCGGCTCGCCGCATCATACCCGGCGGCCGCGCTCGCGGCCGGATACCATGACCCGCATCATGCCTGCCGCACCATCACCGCCGCACTCCCCCTGGCTCGATCCTTCCCTGATCGTGGCGACCTGCGGCTGGCTGGGACGGATCCCGTTCGCCCCCGGCACCTTCGGCTCGCTCGTGGGGCTGCCGCTCTCGCTGGCCACCGGCGCCGCGGCGGCGTGGATGGCCGGGCGACTCGATCAGGCCGGCAGCATGACCACGCCCCTGGTCGAGCTCGCCCTGATCGCCGCCCTCGGTCTCGCCGGCATCCCGGTCTGCACCCGCGCGGCGCGGCTCCTGGGAAACAAGGATCCCGGCGCGGTCGTGCTGGACGAGGCGCTGGCGGTGCCCACGGTGCTCGCGCTG
>JBILOA010000069.1:0-7192 GCA_044374735.1 Pirellulales bacterium
GCCTGCTTGATGGCGACGGCCACCTCCGTCCAGGCGTCGGCCGCCGCCGCCGTGGTCAGCGCGGTTTCGAGCGCCAGCCGGCTCCGCGCCGCGGGCGTCTGGCTGGCCCAGGATTCAACTCCGGCGACGAGGCGGCTGATGTCCGATGAGAGATCGATCATAAAGGTTCCACGACACTGGTTCCGGCCCATGACCGGAAGCCCGAGGGTGCTAACGGCTGCGATTCGTGAAGACGGGAGGGGCTGCCGGTGGCCTCGAGCGGGCTGTGGAAGCGAGCGAAGCCAGGATGGCGAAGCGAAGCGGACACGCAGTGAACGGAGGCCTGGAGGGCCGAAGTGAACGTCGAGCGAGAGGACATCGGCAGCCCCGGCTTGTGCGGCGGATTGTTGAACTGACCGATTTCCTCGCGGTCACTATACGCCTTCGCACCCACCGCCTCACCGACCGTCGGCCGCCGGCTCGTCGAACGGGCCCGCGAGCACGGCCGCGGACTGGTCGCGACGCCCCCCCGCTTCGATCACCACCTTCGCCTGCGCGAGCAAATCGTCGGGAATCCGCCAGACCCTTCGGTCGACGCCGGGCGCGACGAGGTTGACCGTCAGCCGCGGCGTAATCTCGCGGGCCGTGTCGCCGATCGGCACGGTGGCCGGATCGCGGCCGTCGAGCAGATCGCCCGCCAGCCGGCCGGCGAGCAGCCCCACCTCGCGGAAGTCGAAGCCCACGTCGAACAGCGTGCCCCGATCGGGCTTGCCGGGAACCACGGTGAACACGGGCACCCCGGCCTGCGCGGCGACGTGCACCACCGAGTCACACACGCTCGCCACGGTGGTGTCGCCCGGGATGAAGATCGCCTCCGCGCCGCGGGCGATCGTCGACTGGACGGCCTCGACCACACCCGACGAGTTCTCGACAGCCGCCTCCAGCAGGTCGATGCCACGGCGCCGGCAGGAAACCCGGGCCAGCTCCATGAACCGCCGGGAGTTGCTCTCGGACGGATTGTGGGCCACGCCGACTTTGGCGACGCGGGGATTGATCCGCCGGAGGATGCCGAAGGTCGCGTCCACCGGCGTGAGGCTGCCGTAGCCGAGCAGGTGCCGCGGGTGGACGAGCGGGTCGGCCCGGTCGAGGCCGACGCCGGACGAGAAGGGATCGGCCACGGCGGCGAAGACGTGCATCACCCGCCCCCGCTCGTTGGCCGTGGCCACGGCCTGCAGCGAAGGCGTGCTCGAGGTGAGCACCATGTCGAACCCGCCCCCGGTGATCTCGCGGGCGATGGCATTGGCCTGGGCCATGTCGCCCTCGGCGTTGAACTGCCGGATGGTCACCGTGTCGCCGTCGCGCCAACCCTTCTCGGCGAGTCCCTCGATCATCCCGGTGACCGCATCGTCGAGCACCGCGGTGCTCACCTGCTTGAGCACGGCCACGGCCGGCCGGCTGCGACGCGTGCCGGCCTGATCGGTGGCGAGCAAGAGCGCCGACGCCCCGGCCAGCAGCACCACCGTGGGCAGCGACCGGCGGAGAAACGACGCGAGCGGGGATGATGTCATGGGGATTCAGCGATACGTGGCGGCGAGGGTGCGGGCGGCGCCGTCGTCGAGTTGGTCGGCCCGCCGCAGGCGGTCGAAGCGGTCGGCGATCGCCTCGGGCGTGAGCCGCCGCTTGGCCGGGCCGGCGACGTCGAGCGCGATCCGGCCGCGGTGCACGAGCAGCAGCCGGTCGCCCAGGGAGGCCGCCTGGGCGAGCGAGTGGGTCACCATCAGCGCCGTCAGCCCGCCGGAGCGAATGATCTGCGCCGTGGCCTGCACCACGCGGTCGGCGGCGGCCGGGTCGAGGGCCGCCGTGTGCTCGTCGAGCAGCAAGAGTTCGGGGCGACGCCAGGTGGCCATCACGAGCGTGACGATCTGCCGCTGACCGCCCGAGAGCGAGCCGATCGGCTGGTCGAGCCGCCCCTCGAGGCCGGGAACGATCCGGCCGAGCCGCTCGGCCGCCTCCTCCCGCAGGGCCCGGGTCGTGGCCCAGTCGAGGCCGGCCACCAGGCCGCGGCGAGCCGCGACGGCGATGTTCTCCAGCACGGTCAGGCTACCGGCCGTGCCCGCCCTTGGATCCTGGAACACGCGGCCCACGAGCGCGGCCCGCCGATGCTCGCTCCACCCGGTGATGTCGCGACCGGCGAGCTCGAGCCGACCGCCGTCGAGCGGGACGGTGCCGGCGATCGCGCCCAGGAGCGTGCTCTTGCCCGAGCCGTTGGTGCCCACCACCACCACGAACTGCCCCGCCGGGATCGCGAGCGAGACGCCGTCCACCGCGCGGACGACGGGCCCGCCGGGCGAGGAGAAGGCGACGGTGGCAGCGGTGAGATTCAGCATGATGACGGGGTGGCCTCGGTTCCTCACCTCACAGCCGGCGCGGTGCGGACGCGGGCCAGCAGGCGGGGCCCCACGAGGGCGGCGAGCACCACCAGCGCGGTGGCCGCCTTGAGCCAGTCGGGGTGGAGGCCGGCGCGCAGGGCAGTGGCCACGAGCAGCCGGAAGGCCACACTCCCGGCGGCCGCCGCGACGAGCGCGCCGCCGAGCCGGGCGGGGCCCACGAGCGCGGCCCCGAGAAACACGCTCGCCATCCCCCAGACCACCATCCCGATCCCCATCTGCACGTCGGCGAACCGCTGATACTGGGCCACGAGGCCGCCGGCAAGCGCCGTCAGGGAGTTGGCCAAGGCCAGGCCCGTAACCGTGAGCCCACCCGTGTCGCGGCCGAGGGCGCGGGCCATCGACCGCGTGTCGCCGCCGGCCCGCATGGCTGTGCCGAGACTCGTACGAAAGAACAGGTACAGCCCCGCGCAGGCCGTCGCCACGCAGCCGAGCGCGAACAGCATCCGCGCCGCCTCGTCGGCGACGCCCCGGTCGCAGCCCGTGACGGCGGCGACCGCAGGGCCGAGCGTTGCGGCGGCCCGGTCGAAGAGTGTGGTCATGCCCGTCAGCGGCACGTTGCTGCGGCCGAGCACGACGAGGTTCACGCTGGCCAGGGTCGTGGTCACCAGGATGCCCGACAAGAGCGGCTCGACTCCAAACACCGCGTGGAGGATGCCGGTGGTGGTGCCGGCCAGCGCCCCGGCCACCATCCCGCCCACGGTGGCCAGCGCGGGATCGACACCGGCCGAGAGGAGCACGGCCGTCACCACGGCCCCGAGCGTGAACGATCCGTCGGTGGTGATGTCGGGAAACGAGAACAGCTTGTAACTCACATACACGCCGAGCGCCACGAAGGCGAGCGACAGGCCGAAGGTCCAAGTCGAGAGCAGCGTGATCATGCGTCGCCTCCCGCGAGCGCGAGCGGCGCGAACCAGCACCGGCCACGGACGAGTTCGCTCAGGCCGCTGCCGAGCACCGGACGATCATCGGCCATAAGGTGCACGACGGCCACGGGCTCCGAGGCGGCGAGATCGGCGACGACCGCGGCCAGGTCGGCGGCGGTCCGCTTGAGCGGCCGATGCGGAAACACGACGGCGTGAAGGTGGCCCGAGACGTCGGCGCGGCCGAGCGGCGCGACGAACCCGCCGAGCGCACCGCCCGCCTCGCCCCGCGGGCCACGGGTGGGGCGGGTCACGACCCCCGCCACGATGGCCGTGCGGCCAGCGTGCACGGGCTCCCGGGAGAAGCTGATCCAGTCCGCGGCCACCGCGCTCGAACCGGCCAGCGGGTGGTCGGAGGGCGTCGCCTCGGCGAGCGGCCGGATCAGCTCGGCCGCCACGAGACCGTGCACCTCACCGGCGAACACGACCGCGAGCGCGTCGGCCTCCGTCTCGTCGAGCAGGGCGGCGGCGAGGTCGGCCACGCCGACCGACGGTGATTCACCCAGCGGCTCGAAGCCCGAGCGGCCCGCGGGGAGCCCCTCCCAGGCGAGCCCCGTCACGACGTCGATCTCGGGCACGAGCTCGCCGCTGCCCAGCAGATAGTCCACCGCGGCGAACGCGCGCGGCGGCCGGTGGAAGACCGCGCCGCAGGCGGCCAGCACTTCGCCCGCCGCGCCGACCGGCGCCTCGTCGTCGGCGACCGCGGCGATTCCGAGCGCGAACACGTGCGGCTTGACCGCGAGCCGCTCGGCCCGGCCACCGGCCCCGGAGAGGCCGCCGGCCGAGCCGAGGAGCCGCCCGCGGACCGCGCCGGTCGGCGGCCGCTCGAAGCCCACCAGCCGCACGCCCGCAGCATCGATCTCGTGGCAGACGGCCGCCGCGGCGGCGGCTCCCGGGGCGGCGCGGGCGGCGGGCCGCATCAGGATCGCGTCGAGCCGCGTCAGCTCCAGCACCTTCTGCACCGGCGCGCTCGCCACGCGGACCAGGCATTCGCCTCCGGCCGAGCGAGCCTCCCGCTGGGTCTCGAACAGCACGCGGATGCCAGCGGAACTGAGGAACGTGACGCCGGCGAGATCGAGGGCGATCCGATGCTCGCCGCGGCGCACCTCGGCGGCCACGGCGTGCCGCAGTTCACCGGCCGATTCCGCGTCGAGCCGACCGACGACGGCGAGTTCGACCCCGTCGGTCTGCGGCACACGCTCGATGCGGATGTCCATAGGGTGCGATCAGCCGGGTCGGCCGAGGTTCTGGATCCGAACGCGGCGAAACTCGACCGCCGTGCCCCAGCTCTGAAGACCGATTCTCCCGGTCCTTCGGCCAGCACCGGGATGCGATTCCGCCGCCGACTCGAGGTCGATCTCGGTTGCCGGCTCGCCGTTGAGGATGGTCTTCACGCGGTCGACACCGCAAATTACCTCCAGCGTCTGCCACTCGCCGGCGGCCTTGCTCACCAGCTTGGCCGGCCCCGCGACCGAATAGATGCCGCCGCAGCGGCCGTGGTCGGGCTGATGGCGGTATTCGGCGGCGCGGTCGTCGAGCAACTGCACCTCGAGGCCCTCGAAAGCCGGATTGCCCTCGTCGGCCGCCCTCAGGAAAACCCCGCTGTCGCCTCCAGCCGGCAGCCGGAACTCGACCACGAGGCGGAAGTTGTCATAGCGCTTCTCGGTTCCCAGCCAGCCGTGGTCACGGCCCGCGCATGTGATGATGCCATTGACGACGGACCAGTCGTCTTCGTCGCCCTCGACGACTTGCCAACCCTCCAGGCTTCGGCCGTCGAACAGGTCGACCCACGGGAGGCCCTGAACGGGTTCGGCAGCGGCCGGCCCCGCCGGTTCGACGGCCCGGGCGACACGGGCCGGCGGGCACCAGAGGGCCGCGACGATGAGCACGACCCCGACGATCCAGTGCACACCACACGATCGCCCTCGGGAGACGCCGGCAACTGCCTCCGGAACCCCCAGTCGCAGATTCGCATCCAAGCCACTCATATGGCGACCGGCATCCTCACGCACCACGGCTTCGGGAGACAACCGACCGCGAGCGTCGAGGGAGTATATCGCCGCGGAGATTCCGACGGTCGCCATCGACTCGCCGCCGGTCCGCGGTCACGTGCCGCAGAAGGTGCGATACCGGCCGCAGCCGGCCGGCGGGCCGCCGCGATAGGCCTCGTTGGCGGGCGTCGCCGCGAACGGAGCGCGGAGCACGTCGAGCAGCCGGTCGAGCGGCCCGCGGTCGCCTCCCTCGGCCGCCGTGAGCGCCTCCTCGACGCGGTGATTCCGGGGAATGACGACGGGATTGGCACGCCGCATCCGGGCGGCGATCGCAGCCGGCGGCTCAGGCTCGCGGGCCAGCCGCGCCCGCCAGGCATCAGCCCAATCGGGGAAGGGCAGGGGGGCCCCCTCGTGGCCCGACGCCATCGCCTCAGGGACCATCGCCTCGGGGACCATCGCCAGTTCGGCGAACGTGGCCGTGAAGTCGGCACCCGCGCGATGCATCCGGTCGAGCAGGCCGGCGAACAGGTCGCGATCGCCCGCCTCCTCCGTGGCGAGGCCGAGCTTGGCCCGCGCGCCGTCGTCATAGGCTCGGGCGAACCGGTCCGGGAATCGATCGAGCACGTCCCGCGCCCGCTCGACCACCGCGTCCCCCTCCCCGGGAAACAGCGGCAGCAGGCTCTCCGCCAGCCGGGCCAGATTCCAGTGGGCGATGCCCGGCTGGTTGCCGTAGGCGTAGCGGCCGTGCTCGTCGATCGAACTGAACACGGTGGCGGGATCGTAGGCGTCCAGGAAGGCACACGGCCCGTAGTCGATCGTCTCGCCGGAGACGGCCATGTTGTCGGTGTTCATCACGCCGTGGACGAAGCCGACGAGCATCCACCGCGCGACCAGCGCGGCCTGCCGCTCGACGACAGCCTCGAGGAAGGCGGCGGGCCGGTCGCCGGCGTCGAGATCGGCCAGTTCCGGATCGTGTCGCGCGATCGCATGGTCGAGCAGCGCCTCGAGCACCTCGCGACGGCCGAGCGCCGCCGCATATTGAAAGGTGCCCACGCGGATGTGGCTCGATGCGACGCGCGTGAGCACCGCGCCCGGCAGCGGCGTCGATCGCATCACCACCTCGCCGGTGGTCGCGACGGCCAGGCTCCGGGTCGTGGGGATGCCGAGGGCGTGCAGCGACTCGCTCACGACGACCTCGCGGAGCATCGGCCCGAGTGCCGCCCGGCCGTCGCCGCCGCGGGAGTAGCGGGTGCGGCCAGCGCCCTTGAGCTGGATGTCGCGGCGGCGGCCGTCGGGTGAGAGCTGCTCGCCGAGCAGGATCGCCCGGCCGTCGCCGAGGTTCGTGAAGTGGCCGAACTGGTGGCCCGCGTAGGCCTGGGCGATCGGCTCGGCCCCGGGAGGCAACTCGTTGCCCACCACCACCGCCGCGCCGCCGTCCCGCAGCAGCCCGGCATCGAGCCCGAGGTCGGCCGCCAACGGATCGTTCAGGAAGACGAGTCCCGGCGCCCGAACCGGCACGGGCGGCGCCGGCGCGAAAAGCGGCTCGGGCAGCCGAGCGTAGGAGTTGTCGAACCGCCAACCGGCCGCTGCCATCGAACGCGTCATGCCCAGAGGCTCGCGGGATACTCACCGGCTGCCACCAGCGCCCGCAGGCTCGCCTGCACCGCGGCCTTGTCCTCGGCGTAGGTGGCCCCGAACCAGGTCGACGTCGTGGGCAGCACCTCGCAGGTGGCCCGCCCCGCATGCACGAGCGCGCCGACCGAGGTCGGGATGTAGCACTCGCTCTTGAGCTCGCTGCCGTGCGCCGTGAGAAACTCGCGAAACTGGCCCTCGAGTTGCGGAAAGACCCGCG
>JBILOA010000070.1:0-7160 GCA_044374735.1 Pirellulales bacterium
AGGACCAGACCGCGGCGCTGGTGACACTCGCGGCCACGACCGGCACCGACGACGCCCTGGCCGCCAATGCGGCGGCTGCCGCGGTCGAACTCGGTGGGGTCGAGGCCGTGACGGCGACGATCACCGGTGCCGAAGAGCCGGCCGCGCGGCTGCTCGAGGTGCTGGGCATCCGGGGCGACAAGCCGGCCGTCGCGCTGCTCGAGGCCACGATCCGCGACCAGGCCGCACCGCCCCAGCGGCGGTCGGCCGCCGTCCGCGGCCTGACCCGCAGCAAGCACGGCGCCGAGCGGGTGGTGGCGCTGGCGAAGGCAGGCGAACTCTCCGGGCCTCTCGTGCAGGCGGCGGCCACCGCGATCTCGGCCTGTCCGTGGGGCGACGTGCGAACCTCCGCGGCCGAGGTGCTGCCCCTGCCGAAGACCCGCGGCGGCGCGAGTCTTCCGCCCGTGGCCGACCTCGTGAAGCGCAAGGGCGACGCGGCCGCCGGCCGGGCGGTGTTTGCCGGCGCGGGCACGTGTGCCAAGTGCCACGTGGTCAACGGCGAAGGCAAGGCGGTGGGGCCCGAACTCTCGGGCATCGGCGCCAAGCTCTCGCCGCAGGCGTTCTACGAATCGATCCTCGCCCCCTCCGCCGCGATCAGTCACAACTACGAGACCTGGACGGCGATCACCGAGGACGGCCGCTCGTTCTCGGGCCTCCTGATCTCGAAGACCGACGACGGCGTCGTGATCCGCGGGGCCGATGGCGTGGACGTGTCGCTCGCCATGGGTGACGTCGACGAACTGGTGCGGCAGCCCGTCTCGCTGATGCCGGCCGACCTGGCGACGGTGCTCAGCGAGCAGGAACTCGTGGACCTCGTCGCCTGGCTCGGCACGCTCAAGCCGCGCTGATTCCGCTCGGGCAGGACCGGACTGGCAAACGGCGGCTCGTTCTGCTGGAATCTGGGTTCCCTTTCGCCAGGAAGCGAGTCCGCCATGCCGCCGCCGGGTACCCTGCCCCACATCGATCCGCCCGCGCTCTCCGAAGACGACGGCGTGCCCTGGATCAGCGAGGTGCGGCGGGCCGTCCGCGACGCCGACACCGATTTCTTCCGGGTCTCCCCCTGGCGATATTGGCTCGACTTCCTGGTCAGCATCACGGCGGCCTACCTGGCCGCCGGGATCTATTTGGCCACCCCCATGGGATCGTGGCCGCAGCTGATCGCCTTTCCGATCGCCGCCTTCTGGCTCTATCGGATGGGCTCCCTGATCCACGAGGTTTGCCACCTCGGGGCCCATGAGATGCCCGTCTTCAAGGCGGCCTGGAACCTGCTCGGCGGCGTGATGACCCTCACCCCCAGCCCATTCTTCACCCGTCACCATCGCGACCACCACAGCCAGCGGCTCTACGGCACACCCGAGGATCCGGAATACGTCGCCAACGTGATGGAGGGCGGCAACGTCGCGAGCATCGCGGGCTACGTGGTCCACGTCCTGGCCTTTCCGGGGCTCGTATTCCTGCGATTTCTGCTGGTGCCGCTGACGTTCGTGCATCCGGCCGTTCGCGAGTGGACCCTCCGCAAGGCGTCGTCGCTGACGCTCAATCGCCGCTACGAGCGAAAGCTGACGCCGGCCGACCGGCGGGCGATCTTCGCCGTCGAGATCCCCTGCTTCCTGCGGGCGGCGCTGATCCCGGCACTCGTGGTCGCCGGCCTGAACCCCTGGACCAGGATCCCGCTGCTCTACGCGCTGGCGGTGGCGACGGTGCTGCTCAACCAACTGCGGCAGCTCGCCGACCACCACTTCGAGGGTGACGGCAGCCGGGTCGACATCGAGGCCCACATTCTCGACTCCTGCAACTTCACCACCAACGATCCGCTGACGCTGCTCTTGTTCCCGTTCTCGATCCGCTACCACGCCCTGCACCACCTGTTTCCGTCGATGCCCTATCACAACCTGAAGCGGGCCCACGAGCACTTGGCCGACGTCTTGCCGGCCGATTCTCCCTACCACTCCCTCTCTCGACCGGGTTGGTGGAGCGTTGCCCGCCGCACGATCCTCGGGGCGGCCTGAACGTCGAGGCGCGGGGGCGAGGGGCCGCCGGCACCGAAAGTCCGGAAAAAAAGTCCCGCTCAAGGCCCGTTATTTGACCCGCCGAAGATGGTGGGTTAGGCAAGAGGCGTAAAGTTTGCGCTTCCATCGCCCGCGGCCGGACCATTCGTGAACATTCGTCGCTCCCCCCGTCCGCTCGCGTCGCGCCGGCGACGTCCGTGCCGCCACACCACGCCGCGACCGGAGCGGCTCGAAGCCAGGCAGCTCCTCGCCGCCGACCCCGGCGTGACGCTGCGGTCGGAACTGGCGGCGACCGAAATCAACGCCGGGGGCAATGCCTCCGACGCGGCCGTCGTCGGCGAACTGGTGACGCACACGCTCACGCTCACGCTGGCGGGCGGCACGCTCCGCGACTCGGTCCTCCACGAGGCCTTCGGTGACGCGCTGGCCTACGTCGGATTCGTGCGGGCAGAGACGTCGTCGCCGCTGGTGACCGTGTCGGGCGGCCTCACACCCGTCCTGGCGGCGGATGGCCGCAGCCTCTCGTTCCCCCTCGGCACGATCGTCAACGCGGACGTCGATCCGACGACGACCGAGACGGTCACCTTCACGTACCAGTCGATCGTCCGTAACGTCGCCGCAGCCCGGGACGCGGTCACGAGCGTGTCCACCTCCCGGTTCACCGCGGCCGGCCGCGTCGACCCGGTGCTCGCCGTCTCCGCGCCGCTCCGTATCCTCGAGCCCCGACTCGACGTCGCCGCCGCCGTTCGGATCGCCGGCGGGGCGACCGCCGGCTCGGTCGGCGACGGCGTGACCTACGAACTGACGATTGGCGGCATCGCCAGTTCGCCCACCGCCCACGGGGTGGCCGTCTCCTGGCCCCTGCCGACCGCGGATGCCGGGTCGCTCGTGTCGGCGCCGAGTTTCGTGGTCGCGGACACGGCTGGCCTCGTCACCGCCGCGGCGTTCGAACTGGTGGGGAGCGACGTTGCGGGGTGGACGCTCCGCACCCGCTCCGGCGCCGGCTTCGACGTAGGGGGCGACGCCACCCGGCGGATCACCGCCACGATTTCCGGGACGGTCTCCAACACCATCCTGCCCGGCAACACGACGCGAAGTGCCGCCACGGTCACTTGGACGAGCCTGCCGGGAGACCCCGGCACGCGGGCGGCCGACCCCACGGCCCGGGAGCGGACGGGAGCCGGTGGTATCGACGGCTCGCGGATCGTCGCGCTGGCCGACTTCCGGGCCGCCGACTTCGGCCTCACGCTCGACGTGACGGCCACGAGCGAATCGACCGGCGCCGGCCGGGCCACCATCGGCGAGGTCGTCCGTCATCGGGTCGTGTCCATGGTGCCGGAGGGAGACATCTCGATGGCCTCGGCCCGCTTGCGGGTCGAGCTCCCGCCGGGCCTCGCGTTCGTCGCGGACGGTTCGGCGCGGGTGGCGCTCGTGAGCGACGGTCGGCTCTCGGCCAGCCGCCTGCCGCCGGCCCCCGGCACGCATGTCGGCGGCGGCACCACCTCCGGCGTCGTTCCCACGAGGCCGCTGCCGGCAGCCGCGATCCTCGCCGATTCAGGCGGCTTCGGCGACGGCGGCGACGTGATCTTCGACTTTGGAGTGCTTGCCAACGGCGACGCCGACGCGAACGACGAGTTCATCGTGCTCGAGTTCAACGCGCTGGTCACGAACGGCGCCGGCAACGCGGTGCAAGACGCCCTGGGAACGGAGCTCGTAAGCCGGGCGCGGCTGATCATCGACGGGTTTCCGCTGCTCGCCACAGCCACGGATGTGGTCACGGTGGCCGAGGGCTCACTGGCCTGGCTCACGAGCCGGACCGTGGCGGCCGGAGGCGAGCTGGCCGTGGCGGGGCCGTTCCCACGTGGTGGACGCGTCGGTCAACGCGTCGAGTTCGCGGCGGCCGGCGGCCCGTCGCGGTCGACGCTGCGCGACGTGCAGGTCACCGCGGAACTACCACTCGGTGCCACGATCGTGCCGGGGAGTGTCCGGGTGTTCGCCGGGCAGGCTCCCGCCGCGTTCCGCGACACGTCGACCGGGCACCGGCTCGATCTGGTGATCGATGCCGTGCCACCGGGTGGCATGACAAAGGTGCTCTACGAGCTCGATCTGGCCGGTGACCTGGCACTCGGGAGCACCCTCGCGATCCCCCTGACCGTCCGGGGAACGACGCTTCCGGGCGCCGTGGGGACGTCGGGCAATGCGACCGGCTCGACCGCCCCGGGCAGTGCCGGCAGCAGCCTGGGCGAGCGTGACGGGAGCGGCGGCATCAACGCCATCCGCCTCGACACGACCTCGGCGTTGCTCATTTCTGCCGCCATCCCGCCCACGCCCGAGCCGCCGCCCACGCCCGAGCCGCCGCCCACGCCCGAGCCACCACCCACGCCCGAGCCGCCGCCGCCCCCGCCTGGGATCATCGTCTTGGCCTCCGAGGCCGCCGGCCGCGGGCAACCGTGGGTCACGGTCATCGACCAAGCCTCAGGAGCGGTCCGCGCGCGTTTTCTCGCCTACGAATCCAGCTTTCGCGGCGGGGTGCGTCTGGCCGTGGGTGATCTCGACGGCGATGGGATCGCTGACGTCGCCACGGCTCCAGGGCCGGGCCGACCGGGCGAGATTCGCGTGTTCCGTCAGGACGGCGTCGAACTGCTCGGCTATCGCACGCTGCCCTTCGGCCCCGCGTATCGCAGCGGCGTCGAACTCGCCGTCGGTGACGTCACCGGAGACGCGCGGCTCGACCTTGTCGCGGCCGCCAGCCGCGGTGCGGGCGAGGTCCGGGTGTTCGCCATCACCCCGACGGCCGTCGACCCCGTCGCCAATCTCGCCATTCGCGCGTTCACCGCCTTTCCGCGAACCACGATCGGCGGTGCGTCGGTGGCGACCGCCGACATCGGCACGTTCTCGGGCGGCATCGTGGTCGACGCCGAACGACGCGACGGTCGGATGGAGATCGTCGTGGGCAGCGGCGCCGGCATCGCGCCGCTGGTGTTGATCTACGACGTGTCGGCGGCCCCGGTCGTCATCCGGCGCCTGCGGCCGCTCACGCCGGCGGTGCGGGCCGGCCTGGCACTGGCGGCCGGCCGATACGACAACGACCAGGCGGATGACATCATCGTGTCGGCTGGCCGGCGCGGCGGGTCGCTCGTGGAAGTCTGGTCTGGCCGGCAGACGACCGCCCAGCCGATCCTCCTGGCCCGGCAACGGGCATTCGCCGAGCTGTCCCGCCTGGAGGGAGCCATCTTTGCCGCCGGCGTCGATGACAACGGCGACGGCCGGATCGACTGGCTCATGGCCGCCGAAGGGACAGGAGGCATCGATCGCGGCGTACGTCGGATCGGGGGCGGGCCGCTCGCCAGCAGCATCGGGGCGGCCCTGCGCGGGCCGCTTCGCCTGGCAGTCTCGCGGCCCCGGGGTTAGGTGGTGATCCGTCGGCGACACCGAGACGCCTGCTGGCGACACGGCCCGCCAGTCGCTACGATTTCCCTGGTCAGCGAGCCGCGCCGCCGGATGGGCGTCGTCCTGGCCGGTGTCCAATCCCTGCGGGAGAAGCCATGGATCAGTTCCGAAGAATCCAGACCGGCAAGAAGGGCGACATCTTCATGGTGCTCTTCAAGGACAAGAAGATCCTCGACGACACCATGCTCGACGAGATCCGCACCGAGATGGGCCAGTTGATCGGCAAGGCCTCGGGTCCGGACGTGCTGCTCGATTTCGCGAACGTCGAGTTCATGTCGAGCGCCATGCTGGGGCTGCTCGGCCAGCTGCACCGCAAGATTTCCGCGGGTCAGGGGCGGCTCAAGATGTGCGGTATCCGTCCGGAGATCTTCCAGGTCTTCAAGCTGACCAATCTCGACAAGCTGTTCAGCATCCACAAGGATGCCCCCACGGCGCTCGCCACCTTCACCTGACGTAGGGCTGGCCGTGGCTGAAGCGACCTCTCCAGCGGCGGCCGGCGGCGTGGATGTCCTCATCGCCGAGGACAGCCGGATGCAGGCCAAGATCCTGCAGAAGCGGCTCACGGACGCGGGCCATGCGGTGCGGTGGGCCGAAAACGGCGCGCTCGCCCTGGAGATGGCCCGGGAGCGGCGGCCCGACATCATCATCTCCGACATCGAGATGCCGGTTGCGACCGGGTACGACTTCTGCAAGGCGGTCAAGACCGACCCCGCCCTCCGGACCGTGCCCTTCATCCTGCTTTCGACGCTCTCGGATCCGATCGACATCATCCGCGGCCTCGACGCGGGCGCCGACAACTACGTCACCAAGCCCTACGAGCCCGACTACCTGCTCGGACGGATGCGGGCGCTCCTGGCCACGCCGCTCGACAGCACCGACGACTCGACCGCCGCCACGCTCGAGGTCTCGCTCGCCGGACAGAAGTTCAAGGTCAAGGCCGGACGGCAGCAGGTGCTCAACCTGCTCGTGTCGACCTTCGAGAACGCCGTCACCAAGAACCAGGAGCTCGTGGTCGCCAACCAGGAGCTCTCGGTGGCCCGCGACAGCCTGCAGAAGACCAACGACGAGCTCGTGACACTCAACGCCGAGATCTCGCGGATCAACTCCCAGATGATCCGCGACCTCGAGGCGGCCGCCAAGGTGCAGCGTTCGCTCCTGCCCGCTGCCGACGTGGCCCTCCCGGCGCTCGACGTCGCCTGGCGATACGTCCCCTGCCAGAGTCTCGCCGGTGACTTCCTCAACATCTTTCCCCTCGACGAGGAGCGGGTGGGGCTGTTCGTGGTCGACGTCAGCGGCCACGGCGTCCCCTCGTCGCTGATGGCCGTCACGGTGGGCCGTTTCCTCACGCCGAAGGTGTCGGATTCGTCGCTCCTCGTCCGGCAGGCCACCGACGGCCGCGTGGTGGTGGCCAGCCCCGCCGAAGTGGCCACGCAGCTCAACCGGCTGTTCCAAGCCGACGAGTTCTCCGGGCTCTACTTCACGATGCTCTACGGGATTCTGCACGTGCCCACCGGGCGGCTCGACTACGCCTCCGGCGGCCACCCCGCGCTCGTGCGGATTCCCGCCGGCGGCGGGCCGCCCGAGTTCCATGGCGCCGAGGGCTTTCCGATCGCCTTCGTGCCCGAAGTGGAATACGAACAGCGATCGCTGCAGCTCCAGCCG
>JBILOA010000217.1:0-4392 GCA_044374735.1 Pirellulales bacterium
TCCTCACTGCGACCAAGAAAGCCCTGGCGTATCAGCGGGAAATAGACGGCCACAGCGTTTCGATCATGGGGATTCGTCGGCTCCGCCGCGAGAAAAACGGCGTGAGGCCAAAATCTTGCGTCCTGTCGGATCGCATCGCGCATCGCCCGAACGTTGTCATGGACGAACTGTTCACCGACGACGTCGAACATCTCGGCATCAGCCGGCCACGCGACGCCAGTCAGATCAAGCAGCTGCATGTGGATGGTCCAGCAACGTGTTGGCGAGGCTACCCCCTGCAAGTAGGGCGACTGGTTCGTTAGCAGTCAAGGCCCAACCAGAACTTGCGGCAATAGAGAGCCATAGTTCGGCCCTCACACTTTTGCGCGAATTGCAGCAGGTAAGTCGGGCATATTCCCTGAAGAGCGTTGTGCTGTCAGGGCTTTTGGGCAGCGTTCTTTTCCAGATATCAAAGCCCGCCTCGCCTCGCCTCGTACCGATCTGTCCCGAACTTCGCGCCGTTCTCACGGAGGCGTACGAGCACGCGGCGGACGGGGAGAAACTGGTCCTCCCGCGGGCGCTGACCGGGGCGTCGAACCTGCGAACGACGTTCACGAAGATCATCACGCGGGCCGGGCACGAGCCGTGGCCGCGGCTGTTTCAGAACCTGCGGGCTTCCTGCGCGACCGATTGGGTCGAGAAGTACCCAAACCACGTCGTCGCCAAATGGCTCGGCCACTCGCCGAGGATCGCCGCTACGCGCTACCTCCAGACCTGGAAGCGGCACTTCGAGGACGTGGTCAACGGGGGAGGGCACGTGACGCCCGACCGGGCCCAAAAGAGTGTGCACATTTGTGTGCAGCCAAAAGCCGCTGCGATCAGCAGCGACTCGCACGAAGTTCAACAACGCGGCCGAAAACACATGATCGTGCGAAACGATGCGAGTCGCTGCGACCCGCGGCAAACCGCATTAGTGGGCGGCGAGGGACTCGAACCCCCAACCCCCTCGGTGTAAACGAGGTGCTCTGACCAATTGAGCTAGCCGCCCTCCGCTGTCCGCGTCGCCGGCTTCGGCGGGGCCACGACGCGCACGCCGAGTTCGGCGAGCTGCTTCGGCTCCACGCCCGCGGGAGCGCCGGTCATCAGGTCGCTCGCCTTCTGCGTCTTGGGGAAGGCGATCACGTCGCGGATGCTGTCGAGTCCGCCGAAGAGCATCACCCAGCGGTCGATGCCCAAGGCGATGCCGCCGTGGGGCGGGGCGCCGCTCCGCAGGGCGTCGAGCAGGAAACCGAACCGCTCGCGGGCCATCTCGGCCGTGATGCCCAGCAGGGAGAAGACCTTGGCCTGCGTGGCAGAGTCGTGGATCCGGATGGTGCCCCCCCCCGCCTCCGAGCCGTTGATCACGAGGTCGTAGGCCACCGCCCGGCAGCGGGCCGGGTCACTGTCGAGAAACTCGAGGTGCTCGGGCTTGGGGGCGGTGAACGGATGGTGCATCGCCGCCCAGCCGCCGGTCTCGGCGTCGTGAGCGAACATCGGGAAGTCGACCACCCAGGAGAAGTGCATCGCCTTCGGGTCGTAGAGCCCGAGTTCCGCGCCCAGCCGCTTCCGCAACGTGTGGAGGGCCTTGCAGCTGACCTCGAAGGAGTCGGCCACGATCAGCGCAAGGTCGCCGGGCTGGCAGCCGAGCCGCTCCCTGAGGTCACTGGCGACGCCCGTGAGGTTCTTGGCCACCGGCCCGCTCCAGGAGGCGTCGGGCTCGCACTTGAGCCACACGAGCCCCTTGGCGCCGGCCTCGACCGCGACGGCCGTCAACTCGTCGAGCTCCTTGCGGGAAAACCGCCCGGCCGCGGCCGGCACCCGGATGCCGCGGACGCGGCCCCCCGCCTCGACGGCGCCGCGGAAGACGCGGAAGTCGCTCGCGGCGGCGAGCGTGGTCAGGTCGACGATCTCCAGCCCGTAGCGGAGGTCGGGGGCATCGTGCCCGAACCGCTCCATGCACTCGTCGTAGGTGAGCCGTGGCAGGGGCAGCGGCACGTCGAGCCCGAGGATCTCGCGGGCGGTCCGCCGCACCAGCCCCTCGATCACCCCGATCACGTCATCGGCCCCGACGAACGACATCTCCACGTCGAGCTGGGTGAACTCCGGTTGGCGGTCGGCTCGCAGGTCTTCGTCGCGGAAGCACTTCGCCACCTGCACGTAGCGGTCGAAGCCCGCCATCATCAGGAGTTGCTTGTAGAGCTGCGGCGACTGGGGGAGCGCGAAGAAGGAGCCGTGGTCGAGCCGGCTGGGCACGAGAAAGTCGCGGGCGCCCTCGGGGGTGCTCCGTCCGAGCATCGGCGTCTCGACGTCAATGAAGTCGAACTCGTCGAAATGATCCCGCATGATCTTCACGATCCGGCTGCGGAGAAACATGTTCTCCTGCATCGCGGGCCGCCGGAGGTCGAGCCACCGGTGTGCCAGCCGAACCTCCTCGCCCGGGAGGTCGGTCGCCCCCGGCTGGAAGACGGGCGTCTCGGCCTCGTTCAGGACCTCGATCCGGCGGCAGACGACCTCGATCTCGCCAGTGGCGAGCTTGGGGTTGGTGGTGCCCTCCGGGCGGGCACCGACCGTTCCGGTGACCCGCAGCACCCATTCCGACCGTGCCGCCCGGGCCGCAGCCTGGGTCGCGGCGTCGGCGTCGGGGCCCACCACCACCTGGGTCCGTCCCCAGCGGTCGCGCAAGTCGATGAAGATCACTCCCTTGTGGTCGCGGAGGCGATCGACCCAGCCGCACAGGGAAACCTCGGAGCCGATCTGCCCGGGACGCAGTTCGCCGCAGGTGTGGGTTCTCAGCACGGGCCGCCTTTCCGCTGCAAGGGAAACGTCAGGACTCGGAGGGTTCGGAGGTGATCCAGCAGGTCACCAGGATCGCCACGGTCAGCAGGAGCATGATGACGGCCAGCGGCACGGCGACCCACTGCCCGAGCATGCGGGCGGTGTCGGCGCCGAGCGAGTCCCAGCCGAAGATGGCCGTGAAGGCCAAGGCCACGAACAGCAGCGACACGCCGAGCGTCACCCAGGCGAGGACCTTCACCATCGGCGACTACCTCGCCGTCCGCGGGCCGGCCAACGCCCCGGCGCGGCGGGCCAGGCCGTCGGCGCCGAACTCCAGCTCCAGCTGCTGCCGCTCGTCGGCCGAACCGGCGAGTTCGCGAAACATAAGGCTGGGCTGGATGTCGCGGTTGTGCTGGTACTTGTCGCTCGCGTACTCGGTGATGGCGCCAACGATCTCGTGAAAGAAGATCTGGCAGATCGGCACGCCCGGATAGATCTTGACCGGCTGCACGGCGAACATCTCGAGCGTCCAGTAGCCGGAGAAGCCGACGTCACCGAAGCCGGCCGTGACGTGCACGAACAGGCCGAGGCGGCCGATCGAACTGCGGCCCTCGATCATCGGCACGAGGTTGTGGGTCTCCGTCCGCTCGGCGGTGCGGCCCAGGTAGAGCTGGTTGGGGGCGAGCACGAGCCCGTCCTCGGGGATCGTGATCCGTTCGACGCGGTTGCTCTTCCGCATGTCGAGCACCACCTCCTCGTAGACGAGCAGTTCGTCGTGCAGCGAGAGGTTGTAGCTGTTGGGATTCAGCCGACTCTCGTCGAACGGATCGATGACGATGTCGCTACCGAGGCGGCGGCGAATCTCGTTCCCGGAGAGAATCATGACGGGCTCCCGTGCGGTGGCGGCTGACCAACGGGCAGAACAAGGGCGGATTGTATGCCAGGATCTGCAAACGCGACAGTCAGCGGTCGCGTTTCACGGGTCCGACACTTCCCCGGACGCCTTTCTTGGGGCAGAGATCCGCGAGCGGGCAGGTCTCGCAGCGGGGCTTGCGGGCGGTGCAGATCGCGCGGCCAAGGGCGATCAGCCGATGGCTGAACTCGATCCAGCGGGCTTCCGGCAGGCAGGCGATCAGGTCGCGCTCGGCGTGCACCGCGTCGGGATGACGGGTGAGCCCGAGGCGGCGGGCGATCCGACCGACGTGCGTGTCGACCACCACGCCCGAGGAAATGCCGAACGCCGATCCCAGCACCACGTTGGCCGTCTTGCGGCCGACGCCGGGCAGCTTCACGAGTTCCGCCAGGGTTCGGGGAACCTCCCCGCCATGCCGGTCGACCAGCGCCTGGCAGCAGCCGAGGATGTTCTTCGCCTTGGCCCGAAAGAAGCCCGTGGTGCGAATCACCTCCTCGAGGGCGGCCTGCGTGGCGGCGGCCATCCGGGCCGGGGTGGGCCATCGGCCGAACAGGTCTCCCGTGACCATGTTGACCCGCCGGTCGGTGCACTGGGCGGAGAGAATCGTGGCCACCACCAGTTCGAAGGGCGAGCGGAAGTCGAGGGAGCAGGTGGCATCGGGGTAGCTTGCGGCGAGCCGGCGGCAG
>JBILOA010000071.1:0-7123 GCA_044374735.1 Pirellulales bacterium
TGTCGATCACGGGCAACTCGTCTATCCGTCCCTGAACCGCTTCCCGGTCGTCGCGGACCTGCACGAACTCGGCCCAGTCGGTGGGCGGGCCGCGAGCGGGTGAGATCGGCGGCGGTTCGAGTGGTTCGCCCACGTGCGTGAGGATCTTGCGGACCGGCTCCGGCTCCGTGATGAAGGCGATGAGCCGGATGTCGCCGCCACATGCTGGGCACTCGAGCGGAAACTCCTCGCCGACCCGGGCCATAAGCTTGGCCCACGCAATCCGGGAAGTGGCATGCGAACGGGGCTTCGCATTCGTGTCGCAGCAGCCCGCGGCATGCGCCTTGCCCCCATGCCCGCCGGCAGCGGCGTCGCGTTGCTTGACGACGTTCCCGATCGCGAGCGCCGTGACGGCCTGCCTCAGCTTGGGATTCGGCGCAAACACCCCGTGATAGCGATGCCGGTGCTTCCGCGGCGGCGGGACGAGGTCCGCCAAACGGTCGAGGAACTCAAACGGCGTGAGTTCGACGACGCCAGTGGCCCCTGGCCGCGTGGACTTGCGGCCGCGGCCGGGGCCGACCCAGTTGGCGGCTTTGTGCCGCGGCAGCACGTAGCGGACGCCGGCAATCCGGCCGTCTGGGCCACGGATCGCGGAGAGTCGCTCGAGTGCGAAGGGGGGGCGGGCGCAGTATCGGAGAAGATGCTCAAGACTCTGGAAATAGCTCGGCACGTCGCGGTCGATCAGTGTGATCCGCACGCTCGCGTCGATGGAAAACCCGCTGTTCTCCCAGGCGAGCATGTCGGTGGCGGCCGCGGCGTCGAGCAGGCGAGCGAGCCTGAACCAGCGGATCACGCGACGGCGCACCTTCTCGGTGAGCGTGGCCAGATCCGCCTGGGTGATCGGCCGAATTCGGATGTCGAACGACGAGGTCCACGAGATCCGCCATCCCGAATGCGCCCTGGTCATGAAGACGAAGATCATCGTCGGCTATCCCGACGACGACCGCAGCGTGACGCGCGCGCTCGTTCACGTGAACAGCATCGAAACGCTGCAGGCCAGCTGACGGCGGGGCTCCTTGGCATGCTTCAACTGCCGGGCCTGGTCGGATCGCTCAGCGAAGCCACGGCTCAATAAATGCCCCCGTGTCGGTGCGGCGGGCACGGCCAGGGGCCACGAGTGTGTCGAGGGTTTCTTCCGTCCGCGGGGCATGCGCGTCTGTGAACTGCCCGAGCATGCCCGCCCCCGCGGGGGGTGGCCCGCGTCGCCTCCCCGCAGCCTGGCGGTGACGGCTCGCGTCAGGCGAAGGTCACGGTCTCGAAGTGGGCATGGGTCGGGGTAAGGTTGCCGCGGAGCATCTCCAGCCGGAGCGAGTCCCGCTCGCGGCGGCCCCCGGCGAGCGACACGTCGCCCGGCGCGGCGCTGAGCAGCACGTTCACGAGCGTGAGCGCGTCGTCCCCCGCCCCCATCAGGGCGAAGAGCCGCGTGCGGGCGCTCACGTGGCGAAGCTCGACCGTGTCGTCGCCGGCCCCAGCTTCGATCCGCGTGTCGCCCAGGACCTGCACCGTCGTCAGGGCCACGGTGTCGCGGCCCGCGCCCGTGGCCAGGACCAGATTTTCGCCCACCCGCGACTGCGCCACCGTCACATCGTCGACGCCCTGGCCGGTAACCACCGACAGATGGCGGATGACGTCCGCATTCCGCACGAGCACGCTGCTCGCCGCCGCCGCGGACCGAACCACGAGGTCGCGACCGATCGTTCCCTCGCCGGGCAAATCGATGATCGCCTCGAAGCGGCCGGCCCCCTTGGCGATGACGACGTCGCCGGCGGTGTGAATCGCAGCATCCTGGGCCGGCACGTTTCCCTCCCAGGGGTTCTCGAAGTTTTCGGTCCGCAACTGGTCCGAGCCGGTGCCGAGCTCCACCACCATTCCGGCCTGCGGTACAACCCGGCCCACGATCGACACCCCGTCGTCTCCGGCCCCGACGGCCACCGTCAGCAGGCCGTCGACGACGAGCCCATTCCCGACTTGCACCCAGTCACGCCCGGCGCCAGCGGCGATCGTCGCGGCCCCCAACACCTGCATGGCGTGGACCACATAGAGACTGTCCCTGCCAAGCCCCCCCTCGATCCGCAGGTCACCGTGGACGACGGCGGAACTTACAGACACCCCATCTTCACCCGGGCCGCCCAGCAGGGTCAGGTTGCGACCTACTTCGATGCCGTCGAAGACGAAGAACTGGTCAAAGCCCGGGCCGCCGACCAACGTCACGTCACCGGCGGCGCCCGTGGCGTCGCTCAGGCTGACGAAGTCGTGGTCGAGCCCTCCGTTCACGGACAGGCTGCCGAAGGCGCGGGTCTGTTTGAGGCGAATACCATCTGCACCCGGCCCTCCCAGGAAGGTCGCACCGCCTTCCACGTCCAGAGAGAAGGCGCGGATGAAGTCGGCCCCGGTCCCCGCATCGACCATCAGGCTGCGGAGCACGGTCACGGGTGAACGAAAATCCTCCGGGTCGCCGCCGCGGCCGATGTCGACAAGCCCCTCCCGGACGCCGATGCTCAGGGTGTCGTCGCCGCCCCGCAATCGCACCACCACGTCCCGGATGCCGCTGAACACGAGCGGCTCATGGCCCACGGTGCCCCGCGCATCGCGGAGGCCCGTCGGCGAGTCCTTGTCCAACGAACCCACGCGAATCTGGTTCGGCGCGACCTGGTCGATCCACAGCTCGTTGGCGAGGGCGTCGCCCGTGATCGTCAGCACGTCGCCCGTGACGACGAGCCCGACCACGCCGGCCAAGGCCAGACGAGGCTCGAGACGCTCGGGGAGGGCTGCCGCTCCGGGAGCCGGGCGGCGGACGGAGCCACGGCGGATGGCGACACACTGGCGGAACGCGGAACGAGTGAAGGGGCTCATGGCTGGTCTCCTGAAGGACCGGGCCGATCCCCTGACGAATCGCCCCGGCACAGGTCCCAGCGAAATCGCGGCCGCGATGTTACGAGACCTCGCCGGCCAAGGCCGAAGCCCTGCCAACCCGGGCCGGCCGCCTCGCGCCCAGTGAGGCCGAATGGCCGGCGAATCGCGTCTTGGCCGGCTCAGCGGCGCCCCTCCAAGGCACGGCCGTGACGAGCGGCACCAACGGCTCGGTCACGTCGACGCCACGCCCGGCACGACCGACACGAGGCTGCTCGTGGCGGTCGTTCTGACACCGTCCCAGCCCTGTTTTTCCCGGCTTGTAACGCGCCAGGCGATTCTGCGCTTGGACTGCTGGCGGGATGACCGCCGGCTCGCAGTGAGCCGGCTCCCGCCCTCAAAGGAGCCCAGCCATGCGACCCACTCGTTTGATTCTGACACTGACCCTCGTGGTCACCCTGTTGACCCCCGTTCACGCCGGCCCGCCGGCCCCCTTCAGCCCCAAGTCCAAGGCGTTCACGCCGCCGAAGTTCGTTCCCGGGGCCCGCCCGGCCACGCCTCGAATCCAACCCCGATTCGTCCCCCCTCAGTCCCTGGGCGGCAGGGGCAACGGCCCGATCTCCGGCGGCTCCAGGCCGCCTGTCTCGAGCTTCAGGCCTCCCGTCGTGAACCCCAGGCCTCCCGTCGTGAACCCCAGGCCTCCCGTCGCGAACCTCAGGCCTCCAGTTGTGGTGCCGCAGGTAATCCCAGGGGGTGCCCAGCGCCCCGCGAACGGACCAGGGGGCGTGCGCCCCATGAACGTACCTGCAGGATTTCTTCCGGGGGATCGAAATCCTTTGGTGCGCGATGATCTAGAGCCGCGCGATTCCGATGGGGACGGCGTACCCGACATCCGCGATCCAGACCGTTTTGATCCCGGCCTCGTGGACCGCGAAGACGGCCGGGGAGCCGACCCGGCTGTTCCCGCTGATCCGGCACCGCCGGTTGCAGACGCCGGGCCGACCGCCTGGGACTGGGTCGCCATCGGGCTCGCCGCAGCGGCCTTCGTCGATGGCCGGGCGGATCGTCGCGGCGGATTCAGCCCGGATAGCGGGGTCGTGATCGAGCGGCCGCTGGTGCAGACCGTGCCGGCAGACCCGATCATCGTGCATCACGAAGTCGTCTCGGCAACGCCTGCCCCGGGCGTGGAGACCGTTGTGATCTCGGAGCCGGTTCATCCCGCCGGCCCGACCGTCGAGGATTCTGCCGCCGCCGACTCGGCGACCACCGCCAGCACGGAGCCACTGCCGCAGCTGAGGGTCGGCGAGGGCTTCCAGCTGCCAGCCACAGGCCTTGGAGGCTCGCAGGGCAGGGTGGCGGTCAAGGTCGGCGTCGTGATCCTCGAATGCCCGGTGAGCGTCTGGAACGAGACCGGCCTCGCGGCCGCCGTGCCGGCCACGACCCTCGAAGCCGCGACGCGGGCCGATCTGATCGTGGCCCTCGCCGACGGGAAGGTCGCGGCCGTGGTGCCGGTCGAACTCCTGCCCGCCCGGCCGCCGGTCGCGGCCACGAAGTGACCGAAGCGGCCTTTCGATGTCGCCACCGCGAGCGTAGCCCTGATCCCTGATTGACGACCCGCACGCTCCCCGGCACGGGGGCGGCCCGCAAGGCCGCCTTCGTCGCCGGGGAGCGGGCTCCTTCAGGGGGCGGGGCTCGCCAATTGCTGACTCACCCCCCGAGCAGCTGCTGGAGCTTCTGCACGGTCCGTGAGAGCAGCACGCGGACCGCCACATCCGACTTCCCGAGCCGTTCGGCGATCTCTTTCGTGGGCAGGCCGTCCACGTACCGCAGCCGGACCGCATCCCGCTGCTCCGGCGGCAGCGACTCGACGGCCCGGGCGAGCCGGTATTCCTTGGCGTCGCGGGAAAGAGCCTGGCTCGGCGTGGTCATGCTCACGGCCAGCAGCGAGGCGAAGCCTCCCGGGTCGTCGTCGGCGGCGTTCCGCAGCGGCGCGTCGATCGAGATCTCACGGCCGGCGTCCCGCTTGGCGGCGCCGAAGTGCCGCCGATGGGCATCGACGATCCGCTGCTCGGCCACGTGGCAGAGCCAGCTGAAGGGATCCCGGGGCGGGCCCTCGGGGGCCGTCGCTCCCGCCGGCCGCACCGCCGCGAGGCTCACCTCCTGCACGATGTCGTCAGGGTCGAGCCGCTGACGCAGGCCCGGCGACATCCGCTGGGCGATGAAGGCCAAGAGCCGGGGGCGATGGGCCTCCACGCAGGCCGCCACGGCCTCACGATCGCTCCACCAGACGGGTTCGGCGGCCGGCTCCATGACGCGAGCATACCTCCGGGCTCGAACCGGGCGGTATGCTCGCGGGCCACGGAAGCCACCCCGTGATCCCGGCTTCCTGCCCCCTCGAGGCCCACCGCGTGACCGTCGGGATCGAACAGACAGCCGCGTGGAACCAGGTTGCCGAACGGCTCGAGGCCTTCGTCGCCGCCTGGGAATCCGGCGCCGAGCCTGAGATCGCGGCGCACCTGCCGGCGGAGCCCGGGGGCCTGCGGCGGCTCGTGCTCGTCGAACTCGTGAAGGTCGATCTCGAGTTCCGGATTCGCGGCGGGCGACCGGCCCGGATCGAAGACTATCTCGCCGCCCACCCGGAACTCGCCGCCCCCGAGGGCCCGCCCGTCGAACTCATCTGCGAGGAGCATCACGTCCGCAAGTCACATGGCGAGGCTCCCGATCTCGCCGAGCTCTGCCGCAGGTTCCCCGGACGGGCCCAGGAGATCTGGCGGTGGCTGGGCGGCGCGGACCGGACGATGACGACGAGCCTGGCGGCCGATCTCGTCCGGGCCGAGTTTCAGCCCGGCGAGACGGTGGACGATTTTCAGGTGCTCGCCGAGGCCGGGAAGGGGGCCTTCGCCACCGTCTACCTGGCCCGCCAGGTCTCGATGGGGCGGATCGTGGCCCTCAAGGTCTCGGGCGACCGCGGCGACGAGGCCCGCACGCTGGCCCAGCTCGACCATCCGCACATCGTGAGGATCTACGACCAGCGGCGGATCGAGGCCGGCGGGAATCGTCCGCGGATGCGGCTGGTCTACGAGCAGTTTCTCCCCGGCGGCACGCTCGCCCAGGTCGTGGACCGTCTCCGCCGCACGCCGCCCCGGGAGCGGTCGGGGGCGATCCTCGTGGAGGCTGTGCGCGAGGCCGCCGCGGGTTCCGGGCTCGGCCTGGCGGCCGACTCGCCGGCGCTCGCGGCCCTGGCCCGGCTACCCTGGCCGGCGGTCGTGGCCCGGATCGGAATCCAGCTCGCCGACGCGCTCGCCCATGCCCACGCGGCGGGCGTGCTCCACCGCGACGTCAAGCCGGCCAACGTCCTGCTCGGGGCCGACGGCGGCGTGCACCTGGGCGACTTCAACACCAGCTCCCTGGCCAGCCATCCGGCCCACGGCCCGGCCGCCTACTTCGGCGGCAGCCTGGCCTACATGTCGCCCGAGCATCTCGAGGCCTTCGACCCGGGCCACGAGCGGTCGCCGGACGACCTCGATGGGCGGGCCGACCTGTTCTCGCTCGCCGTCCTGCTCGCCGAGCTGCTCATGGGCCGGCGGCCGTTTCATGACCGGCCGGCCCAGGGCGACGTGCCGCAGGCGATCGCCGCGATGCTCGGCCGGCGGCGGCGGGAGGAGCGGGAGATCGAGGTCGAGCCGTCCGACCCGGCCGCCGTCGCACTTCGTGAACTGCTCACGGAATGCCTGGCTGCCGACCGCGCGGCCCGGCCGGCCAGCGGCGGCGAGGTTGCCCGGCGGCTCGCGCTGGTGAACCGGCCGCGGGCCCGGAGACTGCTCGCCCTTCCCCCGAGCGGCTGGCGGCGGTTCGCGCGGCGGCGGCCCTTCGAGGCGGCCACCGTCTGCATGGTCGTGCCCAACCTCCTCTTGGCGATCGCCAACAACCTGCACCAACGGCGGATTCTCGACGCCTTCTACGCCCGTGCCGATCTCGTCACCGGCCACGCGGCAGCCGTCGCCGCGTTCTACGTGGCCGTGGGGATCGTCAACCTGATCGCGTTTCCACTGGGGGCGTGGATCGGCTGGCGGATGATGGCGGGAATCGTGCGCCGGCTGCGGGGCCGCACCCCCGGCCTCGATGCCCCTGCGCTCGAGCGGCTGCGGCGGCGGAGCCTCTCCTTCGCCGACCGCATGACCTGGATCGCGGTCGGCCTGTGGATCGCCTGCGGGGTCGGCGGCGCCCTGCTATT
>JBILOA010000072.1:0-7118 GCA_044374735.1 Pirellulales bacterium
CCGGATGCCTACGAGTCGTTGGTCGACCGGCTGCTCGCGAGCCCGCACCATGCCGAGCGGTTGACGGCGTGGTGGCTGGATCTCGTCCGATACGCCGACAGCGTGGGCTACCACGGCGACCAGGAGGTCACGATGTGGCCCTACCGCGACTGGGTGATCGACGCCTTCGCGGCCAACATGCCCTTCGACCGCTTCACCCGCGAACAACTGGCCGGCGACCTCTTGCCGGAGGCCACGCGTCAGCAGCGGGTGGCCGCCGCCTACAACCGGCTCAACATGATGAGCGCCGAGGGAGGCGGTCAGGACAAGGAGTATCACGCGAAGTATGCCGGCGATCGGGTCCGGGCCACGTCGGGCGCCTGGCTCGGCTCGACGCTCGGCTGCGCCGAATGTCACGACCATAAATACGACCCGTTCACGACCCGTGACTTCTACGCCTTCGCCTCCTTCTTCGCCGACGTGGCGGAGCGGGGCATCTACCACGGGGCCAATGGCAACGGCGTGTGGGGCGAGATGATGCGGCTGCCGAGCCCCGAACAGGAAGCCCGGCAGCGGGAACTCGAGGCCGGGCTCGCGGCGACGGCCCCACCGGCCGAGGCCGGTCGTGACGTCGTCGAGGCGGCGAACATCGCCCGCGGCCGCCTGCAGGCCGAACTCGATGCCGTGCTCAAGACGCAGGCCGTGATGCCGGCGACGGTCTCGAAGCCGCCGCGAACCGTCCGCATCCTGCCGCGGGGCAACTGGATGGACGACTCCGGCGAGGTGGTGCTGCCGGCCGCGCCGGCCTTCCTGCCCGCGGCGCCGGGCGGTGAGCAACCCCGCCGCACGCGGCTCGATCTGGCCGCGTGGATGACGTCCGCGGAGAACCCGCTGGTGCCGCGGGTGCTCGCGAATCGGCTTTGGGCGCTGGGGTTCGGCGAGGGGCTGTCGCGTCGGCTCGACGACCATGGCTCGCAGGGCGAGCCCCCGAGCCACCCGGAACTGCTCGACTGGCTGGCCTGCGAACTCCGCGACGGCGGCTGGGACATCCGCCGCGTGCTGCGAACGATCGTCACGAGCCGGGCCTATCGCCGGTCGAGCACGCCGGGCGCAGGCCACCGCGAAGCCGATCCTGAGAACCGGCTGCTGGCCCGCCAGAACCGCCACCGCCTCGACGCCGAGAACGTGCGCGACGCGGCACTCGCCGCCTCGGGCCTGCTCGAGCGCACGGTCGGGGGGCCGAGCGTGAAGCCGTACCAGCCGCCGGGTTACTGGGACTACCTCAACTTCCCGAGGCGGACCTACCAGGCCGATGCCGGCGCGGCCCTCTACCGCCGCGGGCTCTACGTGCACTGGCAGCGGCAATATCTCCACCCGGCGATGATGGTCTTCGACGCGCCGAGCCGCGAGGAGTGCACGGCCCGCCGGCCACGGTCCAACACACCGCTGCAGGCGCTCGTCCTGCTCAACGACCCGCAGTTCGTCGAGGCGGCCCGCGCCTTGGCGGCCAAGACGCTCGGTGAGGCCGGCTCCGATTCGGCCACGCGGGCACGCTTCATGCTCCGACGGGCGATCGGCCGCGCGCCGCTCGACGCCGAGGTGGGGGTGGTGGCCGAGGTGGCCGAGCGGCAGCGGGGGACGTTCGCCGGCGACCCGGCGGCGGCCAAGGGGCTGCTGAGCGTGGGGGCCGCGCCGGTGCCGGCCGGTCTCGATCCGGCCGAGCTTGCGGCCTGGACCGCGGCGGCCCGCGTCGTACTCAACCTGGGCGAGGCGTACACGAGGAACTGAGCACGGGAGCATCAAGCATTTCGATTGGTCGAAGGGGTTGCCCCTGCCAATCGAGCGGCGTAGGAAACCGAGCGCAGCCACGAAGGCGAAGCGAGGTTTCCTTCGAGAGAGCGGAGGGCAGGATGCCCGCAGCGAACGTCCGACGAGATGGCAGGGGCAACCCCGGCGCATTCAGCCAGGCGCACCAGAGAGACCGAAGGAACTGATCATGCAGCCCATGCACCACGACGGTTCGCCCTGCATCGCCCCGGCTCTGGCCCGGCGGGCCTTTCTCGCCCGGGCCGCCGGCGGCATCGGAGGGCTTGCGGCCGGCTCGCTCCTGGCGGCCGATGCCGCCGTGGCTGCCACCGGAAGCGACGCGGCGCTCGCGGGCTGGCCCGGGGTGATTCGTCCGTTCCACGTGCCACCGCGGGCCAAGCGGGTGATCTGGCTCTACATGGCCGGGGGCATGACCCACCTCGACACCTTCGACCACAAGCCGAAGCTCGCGGCGATGAACGGCCAGCCGATGCCGGAGAGCTTCACCAAGGGGCAGCAGATCGCGCAGCTCCAGGGACAGGCGCTCAAGTGCTTCGCGCCGCAGCACCCCTTCGCGAAGGTCGGGCAGAGCGGCCAGGAGATCAGCACGATCTTTCCCGAGATCTCGGCCCGGATCGCCGACCGGATCGCGATCGTTCGCAGCCTCCACACCGAGGCGATTAACCACGACCCCGCCCACACCTTCATGAACACCGGGTCGATGATCTCGGGCCGTCCGGCCGCCGGCAGCTGGCTGTGGTATGGCCTGGGCAGCGACGCCGAGGATCTGCCGGGCTTCGTCGTGATGGTGAGCTCGGGACGGTATGGGCAGAGCCAGCCGATCGCCGCCCGCCAATGGCACTCGGGCTTCCTGCCGAGCCGGTTTCAGGGGGTCGAGTTCCGCTCGAAGGGCGCCCCGGTCCTGTATGTGCAGAGTCCGGCGGGGGTGACCGCGGCCGGGCAGCGGGACGTGGTCGACGCCGTGTCGCGGCTCGACGCGCTGCGTGGGGAGATGGTGGACGATCCCGAGGTGGCGGCCCGGCTGGCCCAGTACGAGTTGGCCTTCCGGATGCAGGCGAGCGTGCCCGATCTCGTCGATCTCTCCGACGAGCCGCAGAGCACGTTCGATCTCTACGGCACCAAGGGGGGCGACGGGTCGTTCGCGGCCAACTGCCTGCTCGCCCGGCGGCTGGCCGAGCGGGGCGTGCGGTTCATCCAGCTCTACCATCGCGACTGGGATCACCACGGCAGCGTCAAGGACCACGTCAAGGGGACGGCCGCCGAGGTGGATCGGGGCGCCGCGGCGCTGGTCGAGGATCTCGCCCGCCGGGGGATGCTCGACGACACGCTGGTGGTGTTCGGCACGGAGTTCGGCCGCACGCCGATGGCCCAGGGCAACGGCCGCGACCACCACATGAAAGCCTTCTCGATCTGGCTCGCCGGTGGCGGCATCCGGCCGGGCATCACCTACGGCGCCACCGACGAACTGGGCTACGACGTGGCGGAAAACCCGGTCAGCGTCCACGACCTCCACGCCACGCTGCTGCATCTCCTGGGCATCGACCACACGAAACTCACGATCCGCGCCCAGGGCCGCGACTTCCGGCTCACCGACGTGAAGGGGCACGTGGTGAAGGGCCTTCTTTCATGATGGCGGTGGTCGCCCTCCTCGCCATGGCGTGGGGCGGCAGCGATTCCCACGGGCTCGGGGCGGGCGCGGGTGAAGCGCCGGCCGCGGTTTCACCCCCGGCCGCGGTGCCGTACTCCATGGAGGCTCCATCGGGACCCGTCTTCCCGGACGACGTCAAGCAGCAGCAGCGGGATCGCGCCAAGCGGATGCGGGACGAACTCGGGGTCGCGTTCGAGGCCGGGAAGGATTCCTACACCGTCCCGCCGGGTGACTACCGGTTCGGCAAGGAAACCTGGGGGCCGGACGGCCCGATTTTCCCGCTCGAGTTTCGCGGCCTGAAACGGGACGAATCGCATCCCTTTCGCATCATCGCGCGCGGGGCGACGTTCTGGTTCGACCTGCCGGTCGATCAGGCTCCGCAGGCCCATTTCGCTCTTGGGTTCGTCGAGTGCAGCCACATCACGCTCGAGGGGGCGACGCTCGACCGGGATCCACGCGGCTGCCTGGAGGGGCGGATCACCCGGATCGACGACGCGGGCAATCGGATCGAGATCCGTGCCCTGCCAGGCTCGATCGTTCCGGGGCCGCTCGGGGGCACCTTGGAGCAGCGGGTCGTCCCCTTCAACGCCGACGGGACCTTCTGTACGGCGCTGTACGCGGTGCAGGCGATGGCGCCGGCCCGACTCTCGTACCGGAGCATCGAGCCCGGGCAGGAGCCCGGCTGTCACTGGGTGTCGTTTCCGGCCGAATCAAAGCTGCTGGCGGTCAACCGTGATCCGGCCTGGCGGCAGGCCTACGGCGACGCCGGCACGCTCCAGGTGGGTGACGGGCTGTGCGTACTCTTCACCACGACCGTCGCGATCACCGTGCGCGAGTGCGAAGCGATCTCCTTCCTCGACGTCAGGAACTACATCGACAAAGGTGGGACCCGTGAGCTTGGCGGTCGGGGTGGGCATCTCTGGAAAAACTGCTACTTCGGTCCCCGCCCGGGGACCTGTCGCTGGCAGGGAGGGGAAGGCATCCTGACCGGCTGCATGGAGCGAGGGTCGACGTTCGACGGCATCACGATGCTCCACACCGCCGACGACGTACTCGACATCCATGGCTTCTGGGGCTACGTCGAGCAGGTCGCGGGCCGGACGATCGTGATCCAGAAGGATCACCAGATGCCGGCGCAGCCGGGCGATCCGCTGACGTTTTTCGACGCCCAGACGGGAGTTCCTGTCGGCACCGCCGTGGTCACGGAGGTCGTGGGGCAGACGCTGACGCTCGATCGCGAGGCCGCGGCGTTCGTCGGTGCGGTCGCCGAGAATCCCCGGCGGCAGTCCGCGGGTTGGGCGGTGCGCGACAGCACCTTTCAGGATTGCTACCAGAGGCTGTTGGTCCAAGGCGGAAACGGCGGCACGCTGCGGGGCAACCGATTCGTGCGGATGGGATCCTGCATCGAACTGCACAGCAACTTCTTCACGGGCAACGAGGGGGGGATCTGCCGCGACATCACGATTCTCGACAACCTGTTCGAGGACGTGGCGATCCACCCGGAGGGCACGACCCTGCGGGTGGGCTTTCAATCGTTGAACCATGCCGCGACCACGCCGCTGCTCTCGGGGATCACGGTCCGAGGAAATCGGTTCATTCGTTCCGGGCGGCGTGGCATCGAGTTCGCGCTCGTGGGGGGAGGTGAGATCAGCGGCAACACCTTCGTCGATCCCGGGTTGCCCCGCATGCTCGCCAACCAAGCCGGCGCCGACTCGGGCCTGCAGCCGATCCAGATCCGAGATTCCACCGGTATCACGCTGCGCGGCAATCGGATCATCTCCCGCCGCGCCACCCCTCCGGCGGCAAGCACCGGAAGCCCGCTGTTCAGCACGTCGGGCACGGTCACAGGCATCGTCGGCGAGCCGTAGTCCTGCGAGGGCGTCGCCCGGCGGTCTGGCGGCCTTCACCCGCCGGCGATGAGCCGCTCGAAGGCCGCCTCGTCGATCACCGGCACGCCGAGCTTCGTGGCCTTGTCGAGCTTGCTGCCGGCCTCGGCGCCGGCCACCAGGTAGTCGGTCTTCTTGGAGACGCTGCCCGCCGCCCGGCCGCCGGCCCGCCGGATCGCCTCCTCGGCCTGCTCGCGGCTGAATCGCTCGAGCGTGCCCGTGACGACGAGCGTCTTGCCCGTGAGCGGCCCCGTCTCGATCCGCTCGGAGTGCGGCACGTCGAGCTTTACGCCCGCTTCCCGCAGGCCGGCGATCGTCCGCCGCCCCTCGTCGCTGGCGAGCCACTCATGCACGCTCGCCGCGATGGTGGGGCCGATCTCGGGAACCGCGGCCAGCTCCTCTTCCGTGGCTTTCGCCAGGTCGTCGATCGTGGGAAACCGGCCGGCCAGCAGAGACGCGACCCGCGGCCCGACGTGCCGGATGCCCAGGGCGTTGAGCACCCGGATCAGTCCGCGGTCTCGGCTCTTGGCGATCGCCTCGACGAGCGAGGCCGCCGATTTCTTCCCCATCCGCTCGAGTGGCTCGAGCTGGAAGGGCTCCAGGGCGTAGAGGTCCGCATAGTGCGCGACCAGCCCCGTCGCCACGAGTTGCTCCACGAGCTTGTCGCCGAGGCCCTCGATGTCCATCGCCCCCCGCGAGGCGAAGAACCGGATTCGCTCCCGGCACCGGGCCGGGCAGTCCACGTTGGGGCAGCGGATGTAGACGCCGTCGGGATCCTTGACCACGGGGGTTTGGCACTCGGGGCACTCCGTGGGCGGGTGCCAGACGGGCAGCCGCTTCTCCCGCAGGTGCTTCTCCACGCGGACCACGTGGGGGATCACCTTGCCCGCCTTCTCCACCACGAGCACGTCGCCCACGCGGACATCCTTGCGGGCCACTTCTTCGGCGTTGTGCAGGCTCGCCCGGCGGACGGTCGTGCCGGCGAGCTCGACCGGCTCGAGATCCGCCACCGGCGTGATCGTGCCCCCCCGGCCCACCTGCACGCGAATGCCGGCGAGCCTGGTCGTGGCCTCGAACTTCTCGAACTTCCAGGCGATGGCCCAGCGGGGGCTCTTGGCCGTCGCCCCGAGCAGTCGCTGTTGGGCGAAGTCGTCGACCTTGACCACGAAGCCGTCGACCTCGAAGTCGAGTTCGTGCAGTTCCTCGATCAGCTCCGTGCCCCGCTCGACGAGCGCGTCGAGCGACTCGAACACCTCCGTCCGAGGCGCGACCGGCAGGCCGGCCCGTGCGGCCCAGGCGTAGAGCCCGGTCTGCGATTCGACTCCCAGGCCCGTCGCGTCGCCCACGCCATGGCAGAGGAACTCGAGCGGCCTGGCGGCGCACTCCCGCGGGTCGAGCAGCCGGATGCTGCCGGCCGCCACGTTTCGCGTGTTGGCGAAGGGGGCGAGGCCGGCCTCCGCCTGCCGCTCGTTGAGCACGACGAGGTCGGAGTTGGTCATGTAGACCTCGCCGCGGATTTCGACCAGCGGCGGCGGGTCGGGAAGCGCGAGCACCAGCGGCACGCCCGGGATCGTGCGGGCGTTGTGGGTGATGTCGTCGCCGGTGACGCCGTTGCCCCGCGTCGCGGCCAGCCTGAGCACGCCGTGGTCGTAGGTCAGTGACACCGCCACGCCGTCGATCTTGAGCTCGAGCACGAACCGGGGCGGCCGCTCGTCGCCCCCTTCCGCGAGCAGCTTCTCGACCCGGCGGCCCCAGGCTCGCAGGTCGTCGACCCCGTC
>JBILOA010000073.1:0-7077 GCA_044374735.1 Pirellulales bacterium
CCTCGGCGACGAAGCCCTCCGGGGCGAGGCCGTTGGCACGCAGCACGAGCTGGTGCCATTCGACGAAGTCGAGATCCTCGAAGTGGCCCGCTTCGTTGCCCCGGTACGCCCCGAGCAGGCGGTCGCCCACGTGCAGCCCGGCCGCCTGGCACAGGCCCGCCACGAGCGAGGTGCCGGAACGGTGCATGCCCGCGATCACGAGGGCCGGTGCAAAATCCGGTGCGGCTGGTCGATTCATGGTGTGCAGGCTGACCCCACGGCGCGGCGCCCTGGTGGCCGCAATCCCGTCTCGGACTCAAGCGTAGCTCGCGAAATCGGCCGTCGCCGGGCGGCTTCAGCCGCGGTCGCCGAGCGTCGGAGCGGCCGCGTCCCGCGGGGAAAGCAGGGGCGGGGCCGTCAGCGGCCATCGAATTGCCAGGGTGGGGTCGTCCCACCGGAGGCACCGCTCGCAGGAGGGGGCGTAGAAGTCGGTCGTCTTGTAGAGCACCTCGGCCGACTCGCTCAGCACCAGAAACCCGTGGGCGAGGCCTTCGGGCACCCAGAGCTGCCGCCGGTTGGCCGCGGAGAGTTCAACCCCGACCCAGCGGCCGAACGTGGCGGAGCCGGGGCGGATGTCGGCGGCGACGTCATAGATCGTGCCGGCCAGGGCCCGCACGAGCTTTCCCTGGGGCTGGGGCTCCTGGTAGTGGAGGCCCCGGAGCACGTGCCGCCGGCTCGTGCTCTGGTTGTCCTGGACGAACTCGACCTCGCGGCCCACCGCCTCGGCGAAGGCCCGTCGATTGAAGCTCTCGAAGAACGCGCCGCGGTCGTCGGCGAACACCCGCGGCGACAGCACCAGCACGTCGGGAATCTCGGTGGGCGTGACGTTCACGGCCGCAGGCCCTCGGCCTGGAGCCCGAGCAGATACTCGCCGTAGCCGCTTTTCACCAGCGGCGCGGCGAGCGCGGCGAGCGCCATGTCGTCGATCCAGCCGTTCCGCCAGGCGATCTCCTCGGGGCAGCAGATCTTGAGCCCCTGCCGCTTCTCGAGCGACTGGATGAACTGGGCCGCCTCGAGCAGGCTGTCGTGCGTGCCCGTGTCGAGCCAGGCGTCGCCCCGGCCCATCAGCTCGACGGCCAGCTGGCCGCGCTCGAGATAGACCCGGTTCACGTCGGTGATCTCGAGCTCGCCGCGGGCCGAGGGCTTGATCGTGCGGGCGATGTCCACGACCTGCTCGTCGTAGAAGTAGAGCCCGGTCACGGCGTAGCGGCTGCGGGGCGCGCTGGGCTTCTCCGCGATCGACACCGCCCGGCCCGCCCGATCGAACTCGACCACGCCGTACCGCTCGGGGTCGGCCACGGGGTAGGCGAACACGGTCGCCCCGCCGGACCGCTCCGCGGCGGACTGGAGCCGCTCGGCGAGGCCATGGCCGTAGAAGATGTTGTCGCCGAGGACGAGCACCGACGGGCCGCCGGCCAGGAACTCGGCGCCGATCAAGAAGGCCTGCGCCAGCCCCTCGGGCCGGGGCTGGACGGCGTATTCCAGGCGGATCCCCCAGCGACTCCCATCCCCGAGCAGCTCGCGAAACCGCGGCGTGTCGTGGGGGGTCGAGATCACGAGGATCTCGCGAATCCCCGCGAGCAACAGCGCGCTCAGCGGGTAGTAGATCATCGGCTTGTCGTAGACCGGCAGGAGCTGCTTCGAGCCGGCGAGCGTGGCCGGATGCAACCGCGTGCCGCTGCCGCCGGCCAGGATGATTCCCTTGCGTGCGGTCATGGGCGGAGCGGGCGACGGGGTGTCAGCCGGCCGTCGCCGCGAGCGCGGCGACGGTGGCGATCACGTCATCTTGCCAATTCGCAAGCCTGTCGGCGAGGGCCGATTCGAGTTTCGCGGTGCAGAGAAGCGAATTGGCGGGCCGGCGGGCCGCCGTCGGATAGTCGGCCGTCGCCAGCGGCCGCACCGCCTCCGGGGGGGCGCGGAGCGGCAGCCCGTGCGCCCGGGCCGCCTCCAGGATCGTCTGCGCGTAGCCGTGCCAGGTGACGGCGCCCCGGGGGGCGAGGTGGTAGAGCCCCGGAACGGGTGGCGCGGAGGCGAGCCGCTCGAGAAACCGGCCGGTCACCCGCGCCACCAGGGCGGCGGAGGTGGGCGCTCCGGTCTGGTCGGCCACCACCGCCAGGTCGTCCCGCTCGCCGGCCAGCCGGAGGATCGTCCGCAGGAAGTTCGATCCGTGGGGGGCGTAGACCCAGCTCGTCCGGAAGATCCAGTGCCGGCCGCCGGCCGCGGCGATCGCCCGCTCGCCCGCCAGCTTCGTGGCGCCATAGACCGAGAGCGGCCGCGGCTCGTCGGTCTCGGTGCGGCAGCCCGGCGCCAGGCCGTCGAACACGTAGTCGGTGGAATAGTGGACGAGCATCGCGTCCTGACGCGCGGCCTCGGCGGCGATCGCGGCCACGGCCGTGGCGTTGACCAGGTCCGCGCGATCCGGCTCGCTCTCGGCCCGGTCCACGGCGGTGTAGGCCGCCGCGTTGACGATCACGTCAGGCCGCTCGCGGGCGAGCAGGGCCACGACCTCGGCGGGCTGCTCCAGATCGGCCGCCGCGCGGTCGCAGGCCACGACCTCGCCGAGGGCCGGCAGGATACCGCCCAGCTCACGGCCCACCTGGCCGGTCGCTCCCAGGAGCACGATCTTCATGGGGCCACGTCCGGCGGGGGCTCGGGCCGACGGTAGTCGCCGCGGCTGAAATACTTCTCGAGCCAGACGTAGGCCACGATGAAAAAGTAGCGGCTGCCCATCTCGCGGATCTTGAGCTTGGCGATCCCGGTCCGGCGGTTTCGCCAGGTGATCGGGATCACCGTCCAGGTGTAGCCGCGGACGATCGCCTTCAAGGGCAGCTCGACCGTGATGTTGAAGTGGGGCGCGAGGATCGGCAGGCAGCCCTGGATCACCTCGCGGCGGTAGGCCTTGAAGGCGTTGGTGGTGTCGTTGAGCCGGATCCGGAACAGCACCTTCACGAACCAGTTGGCCAGCCGGTTGAAGAACAGCTTCACGCGGGGATAGTCGATCACGCCGCCCCCCTTCATGAACCGGCTGCCGAACACGCAGTCCCAGCCCTCCCCCAGTTTCTGCCAGTAGCGGACGACATCGCGGGCGTCGTCGCTCTCGTCGGCCATCATGATCACGACGGCGTCGCCGGTGAACGCCGCCAGCCCCCGCTGAATCGCCCGCCCGAACCCGTGCGGCCCGGGATTCTGCACCGGGGCGAGCTCCGGAATCCGCCCGGCCGTCTGCCCGAGCAGCCGCCAGGTCGAGTCGGTCGAGCCGTCGTCCACCACCACGATCTCGTGGGGAATCCCCTGCATCCGCAGCTCGAGGTGGAGGTGCTCGACCGTGGAGACGATGCAGCCCTCTTCGTCGCGGGCCGGGATCACCACGGAGAGTTTGTGGAGCGCACGGGTCGGCGCCGCGGCTGGCTCCCGCGCCGTCGCCGGCCCGCCGTCACCGGCCCGCTCAGCCGCCACAGCGGTCAAGCCAGTCGGGATGTCGCTGGGCATGGTCGGCGATCTCCTCGAAGATGCTCGGCGCGGTGCGGAGGGGCTGCCAGCCGTGCCGCCCGGTCGCGGTCGCGTGGTCGAGCACGACCCACGGCAGGTCGTAGGGGCGGGACTCCCGGCTGGCGGCGACATCATGCGGTCCGAACCGCTCGGCGCACCAGCCCGAAAGCTCGGCCAGGCTCGTCGCACTCGCGGCGCCCCCGGAGGCGTGGACGAGTTCGGGAGCGCCGCCCCGCGCCGCGGCCATCTGCCGGAGCACCAGGTCGGCCAAATCGTCGGGATGCAGGCAGTCGCGAACCTGGAGCCCCCGCCCGCCGAAGCCGATGAAGGAGAGCGGCTTCCGGGCCGCCCAGCGATGGATCCACCAGGAAAAAATCCCCTGATCCGCCCGGCCGAACTGGCCCGCCCCGGCCATCACGCCACAGCGGTCGATCACCAGCGGCGTGCCGGCGGCATGGGCGTATTCGACCGCCAGCGTCTCGCCGGCGAGCTTCGTGGCGCCGTAGAGCGAGACGGGGGCGGCCGTCGAAAAGGATTCGCCGATCCCGGCGGGCGACAGCCCCGCGGGCAACGGCCGGGCGGCATCGACCGCGAACGCCCGAGCCCCGCCGAGGCCGGCTCGCTCGACCAGCGGCACGCCAGAGAGCGCCGGAATCGAATACACGCGGCTCGTGCTCAGGAGCACCATCCCCGCCTGCCAGCCGGCCGCGGCCTCGAGCAGGTTCGCGGTGCCCGTGAGGTTGTGATCCACGAGCTGGCGGCGGCCCGTCTGCCCGCTGGACGCCGTGCCCGCCAACACGCTCGGCTCGGCGGCCGCGTCGATCACCCAGTCGAACGGCCCGAGGGCGTCGATGTCGCCGGCCACGCGGACATCGCCGTGGACCACCCGCACGCCGCGGGCCTCGAGGTCGGCCACGTTCGTCTCGGAGCCGCGGCGGCGCAGGCTGTCGAGGACGGTCAGCTCGAGGCCCGCGCGGGCCTCGAGAAACCGGCGGCAGAGCGCCGCCCCCACGAACCCGCAGCCGCCGGTGACGAGGATCTTCATGGCAGGTCGTCAGGTCGCGTGCGGACGGCGTTCATGGGCCGCGACGATCTGGTCGAAGGTCTCGCCGAGCGAGATCTCCGGTCGCCAGCCGGGATAGTCGGCCTGCATCCGCCGCAGGTCCGAGTAGTAGCAGATGTGGTCGCCGGCCCGGGCTCGCTCGTCGTAGACCCAGTCCATCGGCTTGCCCGTCCGGGCCGCCACCAGCTCGAAGGCCTCGAGGATCGAGCAGCTGTTCGCCTTGCCGCCGCCGATGTTGTAGACGGCGGCCGGCCGCGGGGCGGCGATGAACCGCCCGATGAAGGCGGCCACGTCGGCGGCGTGGATGTTGTCGCGGACCTGCTTGCCCTGGTAGCCGAACACGGTGTAGCGCCGGCCCTCGAGGTTGCACTTCACGAGGTAGCTGAGGAAGCCGTGCAGCTCCACACCCGAGTGGGCCGGGCCGGTGAGGCAGCCGCCCCGCAGGCAGCAGGTGGGCATCCCGAAGTAGCGGCCGTATTCCTGCACCATCACGTCGGCGGCCACCTTCGAGGCCCCGAACAGCGAGTGCTTGCTCTGGTCGATCCGGAAGGATTCTGGGATCCCGTGGGCAAACGTCTCGTCGGCGTAGTCCCAGCGGGTGGCGAGCTCGACGAGCGAAATCTCGTTGGGCGCGTCGCCGTAGACCTTGTTGGTGCTCATGTGCACCAGCGGGCTCTCCGGGCAGGCCCGCCGGGCGGCCTCCAGGAGATTGAGCGTGCCGACGGCGTTGGTGTCGAAGTCGTCGAAGGGGATCGCCGCGGCCCGGTCGTGGGAAGGCTGGGCGGCCGTGTGGACGATCGCGGCGGGCTGCACCTCGGCCACGAGCGCGAGCACCCCCGCGCGGTCCCGGATGTCGAGTTCGTGATGGCGGAAGCGATTGAGCGAGGCCGCGAGCCGCTCCTGGTTCCAGCGGGTGTCGCCGGCGGGCCCGAAGAACACCGCCCGCTGGTTGTTGTCGACGCCGTGCACCTCCCAGCCGAGGGCGTCGAAGTGGCTCGCCACCTCGCTGCCGATCAGGCCCGAGGAGCCGGTCACGAGAAGTTTCCGGGTGTCGTTCATGCCCGCCCCCGCTCCGTGCCCGCGTACTGCCGGTCGATCCAGGCGCGGTAGGCGCCGCTGGTCACGTCGGCCACCCAGGCGGCGTGGTCCAGGTACCAGCGGACGGTCTTCCGCAGGCCCGTCTCGAACGACTCGCTCGGCCGCCAGCCGAGTTCGCCGCTGATCTTGGCGTGGTCGATCGCGTAGCGGCGGTCGTGGCCCGGCCGGTCGGCCACGAACGTGACCTGGGTCGCGTAAGGCTTGCCGTCGGCCCGCGGCTGCTCCTCGTCGAGAATCCGGCAGAGCATCGTGACGACGTCGAGGTTTGCCATCTCGCTCGAGCCGCCGACGTTGTAGACCTCGCCGGGGCGGCCCGCCTCGAGCACCCGGCGGATGGCCGTGCAGTGGTCGCCCACGTAGAGCCAGTCGCGGACTTGCCGGCCGTCGCCGTAGATCGGCAGCGGCTCCCCCGCCACCGCCCGGTGGATGCACAGCGGGATCAGCTTCTCGGGAAACTGCCAGGGCCCGTAGTTGTTGGAGCAGTTCGTGGTCACGACCGGCAGGCCGAAGGTGTGGTGGTGGCCGCGGACGAGATGGTCGCTGGCCGCCTTGGTCGCGGCGTAGGGGCTGTTGGGCCGATACGGCGTCGTCTCGCAGAAGGGCGGGTCGGAGGCGGAGAGCGTGCCGTAGACCTCGTCGGTCGAGACGTGCAGAAACCGAAACGCCTCCCGCTCGGCCGGCCCGAGCGCCGACCAATGCGCGCGGGCCGCCTCTAGGAGCCGGAAGGTCCCGACCACGTTGGTCGCGACAAAATCCTCGGGGCCGTGGATCGAGCGATCCACGTGGCTCTCGGCGGCGAAGTGGACGAGCGCCCGCGGGCGGTGCTCGGCCAGGAGCCGCACCACGAGCTCCCGGTCGGCGATGTCGCCCCGCACGAACCGGTGCCGCGGGTCATCGGCCAGGCTCGCGAGGTTGGCCAGGTTGCCGGCGTAGGTGAGCTTGTCGAGGTTCACGACCGGCTCGTCGGAGCCGGCGAGCCAGTCGAGCACGAAGTTACTGCCGATGAAGCCGGCGCCGCCGGTGACGAGGATCATGGATGCGGTCCGCTGCAACGGTCAGGCTGAAGTGCGGGTCAGAGGCCAGAAGGATTTTGGTGGGTCTCGCCAGTTGGGCCGGGGCTGCCCATGCCATCTCGTCGGACGCTCGCTTCAGGCATCCTGCCTTTCGCTCGCTCGATGCTGCCCTCGCTTTCGCCATCCTGGCTTCGCTCGGCCAGCAACGCCGCTCGATTGGCATGGGCAACCCCTCCCGCGCTGAGAATTCACGGCAGGAGCTTCTGTAGGATAACCGCCCGGAACCCGCTCCGCAGCGGGAAATCGCGGGGTATGCTTGCTTGATCGCGACTCTTTCCGCCGCTGCTCCTGTCATGTCCGACCCCTCCGCCACGC
>JBILOA010000074.1:0-7035 GCA_044374735.1 Pirellulales bacterium
CCACATGTTGCCGCCAGGAATCACGATCGGCAGCCGCAGCCAGGGGAAGGCGTCGTTGATGCCGTGGGCGTGGCCCGCGCCGTGGCTGCCGGCCCCCTCGGCGGGCAGCGGCGCGATCTGGTCGGCGACCACGGCCATGTCGAAGGCCTGCTGCTTCGGGTCGGCCACCATCCCGCGGACCTGCTGCAGCGCCGTGCGGGCGGCCCGCTGTTCGTCCGAGAGCTTGTCGGCCGGGGTCTCGTCGAGCTCCTTGAGCCGGTCGATGATCGCCGGCTCACCGAGCCGGGCGCGGACGGCCGAGCCGTAATAGAGGTCCGGCCGCTCGTGGATCAGGCCGTGGGGCGCCCAGGGGAAGATCCCGTGGGAAAACTTGGCCTGATACTCGTACGCCTTGACCCCGAGAAACAGGGTGCCGAGCGCGAGCGTGAGCACCATCCAGAGCTTGGCCAGGCCGGTCTTGTTGGCCTTGGCGGCCTCCAACGCCAGCACGATGGTGACGCTCGAGCAGATCAGCACGAACGTGTTGAAGGCCCCGATCGGCTCGGAGATGTGGACGTGGTGCGGCTTCGGCCAGATGGCCGCCCCGAACCGCAGCACGATGTAGCTGCCGAGGAGGGCCGCGAAGAACATGATCTCCGTCGACAGGAACAGCCACATGATCAGCTTGCCACGAGTGAGCGGCAGGCCCGGCTGGTACTGAAGGTGGACGTGGCCGTGATGGCCGTCGCCATGATCGTGATGGCCGCCGGCGTGGCCGTGATCGTGCGGGACCGAGATGGCTGGGGAACTCATGGTGGTTTCCGAATCAGGAGGCGAGCGCGGTGAGCGAAGCCGGGCCGCCGAACACGACCGCCGCGGAGAGCAGGCCGAGCAGGGCGCCCAGGGACGAAAGCAGGAGGAATCGGGCCGACGCGTCGTCGCGGCGGACGGCGAAGTTCACCGTCGCCAAAAGATACACGCCGGCGGCGATGGCCGCAGACAGGAACATCCGCACGCTCCCGGAGGGCACCGCCAGCACGAGCGCGGCGGGCATCAGGGCGAGGGCGGCAGCCAGGGCCTGGCCGGCGGCCCGCAGACCGGTGGGGTCGACGACCGTGAGCATCCGGGCCCCGGCGGCCGCGTATTGCGCCCGGTAGATCCAGGCGATCGCCATGAAGTGCGGAAACTGCCAGAGGTAGAGCACGGTCGCCAAGGCCCCCACGGCCAGCGCCCCGCGGGCGTCGCCGGCCGCGAGCCGCGCGGGTCCGTCGGCGGCGAGCCAGCCGATCGCGACCGGCAGCGCGCCGGCGACGGCGCCCACCGCGGTGTTGAGCGGCGTGATCCGCTTGAGCGGCGTGTAAAGGAGCACGTAGAGCAGCCACGTGGCGACCGCGGCGGCGGCGGGCTCCCAGCCGGCGGCGATCCAGCAGACGGCCGTGCCGGCCGCGAGCGTCAGCGCCGTCAGCCACCAGGCCGCCGAGACGGCGAGCCGACCGGCCACGAGCGGCCTCGAGGCCGTGCGCTGCATGAGCCGATCGGTACGGCGCTCGAGGATCTGGTTGGCGATGCTCGAACTGGCGGCCACGAGCGCCGTGCCGGCAAGCACCCACAGGAACCGGGCCGGGTCCGACGGCCGGCCCGCGGTGAGCCAGGCCGCGGCGGCGACGGTCGCCAGCACCATCACCGCGATCCGCGGTCGCACCAGCCGCGACACGTCGGCCAGCGTGGCCGCGAACCCGCGCGGGGCATCGGCCACGAGCGCCGGCGGCGCGACGGCGACGGACGCAGACGCGGCACAGGCCGGAAGTTCGGCGGCGAGGGACGGCGGGGTCATGCGGTCAGCCTCCTGGCTCCGCCAAATGCGGCGGCCGGTACCGCGCCGCGGGCCGCGGCGGGCATGGTTCCAGCGGCGGTCAGGGCGAGGGCGACACCCGCACCGAGGATCACCATGCCGAGCACGGCATGCGCCGTGACGATCACGGCCCCCGGGCCGCTGCGGGCGACGATCGGCTCGGCCATCCGCCAGGCGTCGGGCAGGAACGCCGAGGGCACGCCGTATTTCGCGACCCAGGTGCCGACGCCCAGGGCCACCTGGCAGGCCACGCACCCCACGGCGACCAGGCTCCACCGCCACGCCCCGCGGTTGCCGCCCCGGCGGGTCGCCGCCAGCACCGCGATGGCGAGCCCCGTCACGATCAGCCCGCCGACCACGTGCGTGCCGACGAGGGCGTGGAACATCCTCGGCGGCGTGGCCGGGTCGAGGTGCCGCAGTTGGGCGCCGGCCACGAGTTGGGCGTAGGCGGCGACCGGCACGGCGGCGCACAGTCCCGCCGCCACGCGGGGCACCGGCAGGTCACCCGACCGCCTGGTCAGCACGGCGAGGGCCACGGCCACGGCGAAGAACAGCGGCCCGGTGCAGGCGTGGATCTTGGCCACGGTCGTGTCGTCGAGCAGCACGCGGGCGCCGCCCAGGCCACCCTGCACGACCACCAGCACCACCGCCGCCACGGCCAGCCAGCGGACGGTCGGCCCCACGGGATATCGCCAGGCGACTCCTGCGAGCGCGAGGGTGATCAGCCCCACGAGGGCGCCGAGCAACCGGTGGCCGTGCTCGAGGAACAGGTCCCACGGCCCGCCGAGCCATTCGGCCAGCGGAAACAGGAACATGTTGTGCCCGTAAGTCGCCGGCCAGTCCGGCACCGCCATCGCCGCCTCGTAGGTGGTCACGAGCGCCCCGAACGAGAGCAGCACCGCCGTGGTCGCCACGAGCAGGCAAGCGACGAGGTGGGGCACGTTCCACGACCGAAAGCCGCGAGCCCGAAGCACCGCAGCCGTAGCTGGTCGGGGGTCGCGCGCAGACGCCGGTGCATTTTGACTGCCAGCGCTGGCCAACCATGCCCATGGAGCAAGCATTGTCAAAATCCGCCGGCGGCGAGCACGTGCCCCCGACCGGCGGGCTATTGGGGACAAACGTTCTTAGTGCGAAGCCGCCGCGGCTGCGGCCGCGGCCGCATTCGGCGGGTCGGTCTGCATCAGGTGATCCTTCTCGACGCCCGGCACGGAGTATTCGTAGGGCCCGCGATACACGACCGGCTGGTAGTCGAAGTTGCCGTGGCCCGGCGGGCTCGGCGCCGTCCACTCCAGGCCGTTGGCGTTCCACGGGTTCCGGTCGGCCACCGGACCGAAGAACATGCTCCAGAAGAAGTTGGCCGCGAAGATGATCTGCGTGGCCACCATGCCGATGGCGCAGTACGTCATGAAGGCGTTCATCGGCTGGAGGTGGTGGAAGGTGTCGTAGTGGTAGGCGTCGGCCAGCCGTCGGGGGAAGCCGACCGCGCCCAGGATGTGCATCGTGAAGAACGTGCCGTTGAGGAACAGGAACGTCAGGAAGAAGTGCACCTTCCCCCAGAACTCGTTCATCGTCCGGCCGAACATCTTGGGGTACCAGAAGTAGATCGCCGCCCAGACGCCCATCGCCGTGCCGGCGAACAGGACATAGTGGAAGTGGGCCACGATGAAGTAGGTGTCGTGGATGAAGATGTCGACCGGGGTGGCCGCCATGAAGATGCCCGACAAGCCGCCGATGATGAACATCGAGACGAACGACAGGGCGAACAGCATCGCGGTCGTGAACTGGATCTTGCCGCCCCAGACGGTGCCGAGCCAGTTGAAGGTCTTCACGGCGCTGGGCAGCGCGATCATCATCGTGGACACCATGAAGGTGATGCCCAGGGCGGGATTCATGCCCGACATGAACATATGGTGGCCCCAGACGATGAAGCCGAGGCCGGCGATCCCGGCGATCGAGTAGACCATCGGCCGGTAGCCGAACAGCGGCTTGCGGGCGAAGCACGTGAGGATGTCGCTCACCATGCCCATCGCCGGCAGGATCATGATGTAGACCGCGGGGTGGCTGTAGAACCAGAACAGGTGCTGCCAGAGCAGCGGCTGCCCGCCGCCCGGCCCGGCCACGGCGTTGTTGACGATGTTGCCCTCGGGGGAGAAGAAGCCGGTGGCGAACATCCGGTCGGCCAGCTGCATGAAGCCGGCGGCGGTCAGCACCGGCAGGGCGAAGGCCTGGAGCACGGCCGTGATGAACATCGCCCAGATCGTCATCGGCAGCCGGAACATGGTCATGCCCGGGGCCCGCATCAGGATGATCGTGGTCATGTAGTTGACGCTGCCGAGCATCGAGGAAACGCCCACGAAGGTCAGGCCGACGAGCCAGAGCGTCTGCCCCCAGCCACTGCCCGGCGAGGAGGCGACGTTGGTGGAGAGCGGCGGATAACTCGTCCAGCCACCCGACGCCGCGCCCCCTTCGACGAAGAAGCTCGCCCCGAAGGCGATGAAGGCGGGCCACATGAACCAGTACGACAGCATGTTGAGCGTCGGAAACGCCATGTCGTCGGCGCCGATCATCAGCGGGATCAAGAAGTTGCCGAAGGCGCCGGCCAGGATCGGGATGATCACCAGGAAGATCATCACCGTGGCGTGCATGGTGAACAGCATCGTGTAGAACTCGGGCGCCATCTGCCCGCCCTCCTGGGCGAACAGCTTGCCCACCACCGGCACGTCCGACCACGGCCAGGCCACCTGCCAGCGAACGGCGAGCGCGAGCAGGCCGCCGATCAGGAACCACAGCAGGGTCGAGAACAGAAACTGCAGCCCGATGACCTTGTGGTCCTTGGAGAACACGTAGGTCGAGAGGAAGGTCGCCACCGACCCCGACTTCTTGGCCGCGGCATGGCCGTGTTCGGTGGTGGTGGGAACGGTGACGGTGCTCATGGCAGGTCTCCGAATGGCGGGCTGAGGTGTACTGGGCGGGGTGGATCGGTGGTGAACGGGAACGAGCGGATCAGTTGGCGACGATCTCGCCGCTGGCCTCGGGGACGGGCTGGGTGGCGTCCTGCTCGGCGGTCATCCGCTCGAGCCAGGCGTCGAACTCGGGCCGGGTCACGAAGGTGATCCGCCCCTTCATCTTGTAATGGCCCCAGCCGCACAGTTCGGCGCAGACGATGTCCCAGCTGCCGGTCTCGGTGCCCTTGAACCAGACCGGGATCTTCATCCCGGGCACCGCGTCCTGCTTGATGCGGAGATTCGGCAGGAAGAAGCTGTGCAGCACGTCCATGCTCTTGAGCTGCACGAGCACGTCCTCGTCCACCGGCAGGTGGAGGTCGTTGACGATGTGGAGGTCGTCGGGCGTGCCGAGCAGGCCGTCGCGGCCCGGATACCGCAGCCGCCACTCGAACTGCCGGGCCACGACCTCGACGGTGGGCGGCATGTCGGGCCGGCGCATCTTGACGTTGGCCCAGGCGTTCATCTGGTAGATCGCCAGGAACAGGAGCGTGGCGGCCGGGATGATCGTCCAGACCACCTCGAGCGTGTGGCTGCCTTGGATGTAGGTCGCCTTCTCCCCCTGCCGGGCCGCGGCGTCGTATTTCCACATGAACCAGAACAGCAGCACCTCCGTGGCCACGAAGACCACGCCGGTGAGCGCCAGAATGAAGTAGAAGAGCGAGTCGATCTCGTGGCCGTGGGCGGAGACGTCGCTCGGGAGCCAGACGTTGATCGACGGAGCGACGGCGAACGTCGCCACGCCGAGCACGGGCACGGCCAGGAACAACAGGGCCCAGAACATCCCGGACAGCCGCTTCATCGCTCAGTTCTCCTCGCTCGCCGGAGTCGCCTTGCTCGCCACCAGGCCGCCCACGGTGTTCGGCTGGGCCGCCACGGCCCGGTCGGCGCCGAGTTCGCCGTCGAAGTCGTAGGGCAGCGAGCGGACGTAGTTGACGATGTGCCAGATGTCCTCGGGGGCGACCGTCCCCTTGGCGGCGGGCATCGGTGCGCCGTTGATGCCGGCGTGGATCCGGTAGTAGATGTCGAGCGGCCGCCGGCCGCCGCGGTAGATGCCATGCCGCAGGTTCCGCGGCGGGATCGTCCGCGGCTTGAGGGCGTCGCCGTCGAGCACCTCGTGAAACTCCGCCGCCCAACGCCGTTCCTCGGCGTCGGCGTCGCCGGCAGACAGGGCCGCCAGTTTGGTCTCGATCTTGACGATGTTCTTGTTCCAGTCGTCGTAGTCGTTGGCCTGGCCATCGCCGAGCGCCGTGACGCCGTGGCACTTCACGCAGTTCGCCTTGTCGCCATGAAACAGCTCCCGACCCTTGGCGATCGAGGCCGCCAGGTCGATGTCGGCCGGCATCTCCGGCACCTCGATCAACTCCTCGGCGGCGGAAGCCCACTTGCCGGCGATCGGCTCGAGGATCTCGCCGACCAGGAACTCACGCGTCTCCTTGAGTTGGCCCTTGTCCTCGTCGTCGAGCTCGAAGAAGTATTGCATCAGCGCGATCTCGGTCTCGCCGCGAATGCTGAGATACTTGACGTATTCCACGAGCGCGTCGACCTCGCCCGGGCTGAGCAGCGCGAACGACGGCATCGAACTGCCGGCCACGCCGTTGTGCAGCACCCGCACCAGGTCGGCATGGGTCGGCTTGCTCGACCGCTCGGTGCTCTTGAACTTGAACACACCCGGCCGGTAGTCCCGCGGGTAGGGATTGAGGAACGCCGCCGTCGGCCCCAGGCCGTCACCGGTGATGCCGTGGCAGTGCACGCAGTGCTCGCGGTAGAGGCCGTTCTTGCGGCCCACGATGTCGCTGCGGACCGGGCCGGCCGCGAGCTTGAGTTTGGCCGGGTCGAGCCCCGTTTCGGGGAGGCAAACCGGCTCGTCAGGCGTGCCGAACATAGCCGTCAGGATCGTGGCCACCTGCCGCTGCTGGACCGGCGTCAGGGCGAGTTCGGCCGAGACGGAATCCTTCTCGGCCGAAGGGGAGGTGGCCTCGACCATGTTGAGCCGAAACGAGGCCGGGGGCGTCGGCGCACAGCCGCCGGCCACGAGGAGGGCGGGCACGAGGACGACACAGGCGAGACGAAGGTGGTTGCTCATGGCGAACGTCGGGGCGACGGTTGAGGCGATGGCGAAACGGGTGACGAAACGGGAATGGTGATGCCGGCCTAGCCCCCCAGGGCCGCGGCCGGCACCTCGAGGGTGCCGAGATCCTT
>JBILOA010000075.1:0-7020 GCA_044374735.1 Pirellulales bacterium
GGCTGATAGCCGCGTTCACAGGAAATCACGTTCGGGTCGGCGTAGACATGGCAGAGATACGCCATCCAGGCGTCGAAAACCCTGGCCTCCGCCCGGGAGATGGCGGAGGTGGAGACGGTGCCGTCATACAGCTCGGCGACAATGCCGGCGTCGCGCATCCGATCGATCTCGCCGAGCAGCCCGAGATGCTGCACGGCACGATCCCGGATCCGCATCTCGGCCGCGGTCTTGTCGCCGCGGAGGTAGGCCACTTCGGCGAAGGCGTCGGCATGCCAGGGCTCGAACCAAGGGCCGTCGCCCGTGGCGGCCAGATGATCGACGAACGACTCGAACGTGGGAAACTGCGGCGCCTGCGCGGGGCCGGGCAGGGGCAGCCGTCGGGCCCGGGCCTCGGCCAGTTGCGGGGAAGTGACGAACAGCCGCGGCCGCGGGCCCTTGCGGGGCCACTGGAGCACGAATCCCTTGATGCGGTCGAGGCGCCGGCTGTCGAGCAGGTCGCAGAGCCGCGGCTCGAGCCACTTGCCCAGGGCCATGCTCGCGGGCATGTCTTTCGTCTTCTCGATTAGCGAGTCGATGGCGGCCAGCTGGTCCGGTCGTGCCACGCCAACGGCCCAGCTTCGCCGGCCGCCGCCCAAGCTGGTTCCGCAGTGCGCAAGCAGGGCCGCCGCGCCATCATCGGCGACCTCGAGCGGCATTGCCTTGGCGAGCCGGCCGGGGTAACCCTCGCCAAACCGCCTGGGCCAGCGGGGCTCCACCCACTCCCCGGGATTGCGGAGCAGGACAAACCTCGTCTGCGAAGCCTTCGCCGACTCGAGCAGGATCAGCGTCTGCTGATTGTCGAAATACTGCTGAAACCAAGGCGCGAGGCAGATCGCCGTCATCCGGCTATCCAGCGGCCGCCGCACCCAGTCGAGCTCGCCGGCCGCGTCGATGGCAGGGTCGTCGCCATAGGCTGAAAACGCCTTCTTCTGGAAGCGAAAGGTCAAGGGATCACCGCCCTCGTTGAGCCGCAACTGCCAGCCGCTCGTCAACGCGTCGCCCGTGACCTGCATCTCCCAGTGCACGGCCGTGTCGCGGGCGCCGAGCGCGGCTTTCAGTTCGTAGGCTATGCCGCCCTGGCAGGCATATTTCCAGCTCACCTCCACCAGCACCGGCCCGGCTTCAAGCACCGCGGCCTCGACGCCGGTGACTCGCGCGGGCCCGTAGAAGCCGCTGCCCCCGAAGCGGCCACCATCAGCCCCGAACATGGCGGTCATCGGCGGCGGAATATCGCCACTCGCGGCGGAGACGAGGCTGAACTCCGCCCCGATGGAAGCTCCCTTGACGATCAGCCGGTCGGCGGCCTTGTCGATGGCCAGACCCACCGGAGCGGCCACCGCCTCCGCCGCCTGGACATCCAACTGCAACACGTAGAGATCGCTGTGGAAGGCCGCGAGATCCACGTAGAAGCAAAGCCGGGCCTCACGAAGGCTGCCGTCGGGCCAGGTTTTGACGCCGACGAGTTGCATGGCGACAGGCCCCGCGGGCCCGACGAGGCGGACACTCCCCGGCGTGCACTCGCCGGCGGCCGCCGCGACCGGAAACGACACGAACTGGTCCCGCCAATCGACTCCCAGCAGGTCGCGCACGAAAAACCGGCGTTGCCTCGCCCGGGGCTCCGGCCGCGCCTTCCCAGCCAGTTCCGCATCGAGCAGGCGCGAAGCCCGCTCGAGAAGATCGATGGCTTCGAGGGTGTCGGGATGATATTCGCCCAGAGATTCCCGCAGCGAGGCCCAGACCTCGTCGAGAAGCTGCTCCGCCCCGGCGACGTCGCCCTCCTGTATGAGCGCCTCCGCCAGCCACCGCTCACAGAGGACGGCGCCGGGGTCGCGATCGCCCCCGGCGGTCGCGCGAATGTCGCGGGCCCGGCGGAAACACTCGGCGGCCGCAGCGGCCTTCTTTTGGGCGAGCAGGGCCCTGCCGAGGTTGACGAGGCTCACGGCCGTGGCCCGGTTTTCCTTGCCAAACTCTTTCTCGTTGATCACCAGCGCCCGCGCGAGAACCTCTTCCGCCTGCCGGGGCTCGGCGGCTTCGAGCAGCGCGAGGCCGAGGTTGTTGAGGCTGCGTGCGGTGAGCGGGTGGGCCTTCCCGAGCGCCGCTTCCCGGATCCGCAGAGCCCGTTCGTGCATCTGGCGCGCGGTGGCAAGGTCACCGGCGTCCAGGGCGGCCTCGGCCCGATTGGTAAGCACCGCCGCCGTCTCGACATGCTCCGGCCCGAAGATCGCCTCGCTTTGGGCCACGGCCTTGTCGAGCGTGAGCCCGGCCCGGATCGGCTCGCCGTGGCTGCGGTAGAGCCGGCCGAGTTCGGAAAGCCGGATCACATAGTCGCCTGTCTCCGCGCCGGCCGCCTCCAGGCTGCGAACAGCCTGCTCCGCGGCCGCAAGTGCGGCCGGATCCACCGCCGAGGCGGGCCTGAAGGCGACCAACACCATCACGATTCCCCAGCCAGCCGCAATGCCGCAGCGGCGCCCGGGCAGGCGGAGCGACGACCATGGCCGGCTCACGCCTGCCCGCCTCCGGCGGCGAGCGCTGCCAGATACGCCGACCACTGCCGGCTGATGATGTCGGGCGAAAAGCGATCGCGGACAGCCCGCCAGGCGTTCTCCCGGCAGGCCTGCACCTCGGCAGGCGATGCCGCGAGATGGCGTATCCGGTCGCAGAAGTCCGCCCCGACTTCCTCGGCCGTTCGGGTGGCCCGGCAGGCGACAATGTAGGCAGGCTGCTGCAAGGGAGCCGGGCTTGCGGCATTGTTCACCACCCAACCCGCGCCGGTCTCCTCCACGAGGCGGGCGAGGTCGCTCCACCGCGGGCAGACGGCGACGATCGCCAGACCGGCCGCCATCATCGCGTAGGTCTTGCTGGGCAGACAGACGGTGGCGCCGCCGGGGCTGAGCGTGACCACGCCCACGTGCTGCCCCTCCGCATGGCTTCGCCATGCATCGCTCGGCAACGTACCTGCGATGTGCACGCCGGGGGTGTTCCGCAGTGCCGCCTCGAACTCTCCCGCCCGCCCCCCGCTGATCAGGGCGTCGAAGTGCACGGAGGTTCCCAGGGCCCCGCCCGCGGCCAACGCGCGTAGGCCCGCGAGCAGGGAGTCGGCGTCGTGCATGAGCCCGAGTTGCCCGCCGTAGTGCAGCCGCAGCGGCGGCAGGCGCGGCGGCCGCGGCGGCTCCCCGCCATACAGCCGCACGTCGGTGGCGATGGGGATCACCACTGGCTGTTTCGTATGCCCCCAGCGTCGCTCCGCATAGTCACGCAAAAAGTCGCCGAGATACACGGTTCCCGCCGTCCACCGCTGGTTGAGCCGGGTCACCCAGCCGACGAGCCCGGCCGCAACCCCGCCCGTCGTGATCCGCCCGGCCACCTCGATCGCATCCGGATAGAGGTCGTAGAGCACATGCACGACCCGGATTCCACGCCACCGCGCGAGGAGCGCCACCCAGGCCGGCGCAAAGAAGGTGTTGCTCGTCACCACGAACGTGTCGCCCTGTCTTGCCCGCAGGGCGGCTCCGGCGAGCAGCGCTGGATACACGAGATACATCCGCAACCGCAGCACAAGCCGCGCGAGTCGGGAGCCGCGGGCTGCGCGACGGTAGCCGCCTTCCGAGACCGCCGTCACGGCCACGACCTCGTCGGCCGACGCGGCGAGGCTCTTGCCGAGGAAGTCGAAGTAGTCGATCGCCACGCTGCTGCAGGCGAAGACTCGCCGTGGGCGGGTCATCTCAGCCGCAGCCTCCAGCGGCCGGCAGGGCGTAGAGCTCACGGAGAAAGCGGGGGGCGATCGTGGGCCACGAGTATTCGGCAGCCATCCAGGCCGCTCCCCTTGCGCCCATGGCGGTCAGGGAATCAAGTGGCAAGGCCGCGGCGCCGGCGATGGCCCCGCGGAGCGCGGCCTCCGTGGGCGGCACGTACCAGCCGCAACCGTGGCGAGAAACGCCCGCCCAGGGCGTGCCGGTGGTGGTGATCACAGGCGTGGCAGACGCCAGCGCCTCCGCCACGGCGAGCCCGAAGTTCTCCGACACCGAAGGCTGCACGAACACGGCCAGGCCCGCGAGAAACCGGCTCACGTCGTGCCGCGGCACGGCGCCCTCGATGGAGATGGTTTGATCGAGGCGGAGGCTTGCAGCCAATCGCTCGAGCCGCCCGCGAAGGCCCGCTTCGTCCGGCCCGGCGATGCGGAGCCTCCATTCGGCCGGCCGGGCCGCCGCCCAAGCCCGTACGAGTAGCTCCAGATTCTTGCCGGCCGCCAGCCTGCCGAGATAGCCCATCGTCTTGGGCCGCGGGGATGCTCCGTCGGCCCGCGGGCCCAGGACCTCTACCCCGAACGGGATGGTGACGGTCTTGGCCCGCGGCGCCACACGCCGCACAGCGTCGGCTTCTGTGTCCGAGGCCGCGTGCACGAGCCGGGCCGATTCGAGGATTCTTCGCACGGCCAGGGCTAGGGCGAGCCGCTTCCGCACCCAATGCCGCTGCAGGGCCGGAGCCAGCAGCATGCCATGGGGCGAGACGACGAAGGGCAGGCCGCTGCGGATGGCTTGCAGTCCTGCCGCCACGACTGGGGGCGTCCAGATGCCGTGGATGTGAATGATCCGCTGCCCGGGCCCTCCGTCGGCGGCAAGCCTGATGAGCCTGCGGCACTCGCCCATGGCTCGTGCGATCGCGACGACCCCGGCGCATGGGGGCAGCCCCGTCGTGGTCACCCCTTGGATCGCGAGGGCCTGGCAAGGTTCCCCCGCACTCGGCCCCACGGCCCTCACCCGCCTGCCTTCGAGAGCCAGCAGGCCTGCCAACTTGGCGACCATCAGGGGCAGCCCCACGTCGCCGGCAAGCGTGCTCGCGATCAGCAGGTCTTCTACGGCGGGCTGCTCCCTGCCCCGGCCACCGGCAGCGTTCTCGCCGGCGCTGACGGCGGGCTTGTTCACTCGTGAAACCGCCTCTCGCTCATCTTGAGTTCGATCATGTACTCGTAGATGGATCGCAGCCGGCAGTACTGCAGGCCCGCCCAACCATCGAGGAAGCCTCCCCGCACCACATACAGGCCGAGGAACGCGAGCCAAGGCCTGAAGGGCAACCGGTAGAACACCTGCTTGACCAGCTTCCTGCGGGCGGCGGGATCGCGCAGGTCAGCGGCCTGCCACCGTAGCCTGCCAGCCCGCTCCTCGCTCAAGCGGTTCGCTTCAAGCGTGGAGTAGCTGTTGTGGCGATCGACCCAGGCGGCCACGCCCTTGCTGAACGGGAAATGGTGGAAGTGGGTCTGAAGAAAGCCGGTCTTGCCATGCGCGACGAGCTCTTCGTTGATGTCGCGGGTGAAGTGCACCCTGGTCGGCCTCATCAGGCGGCCGGCCCATGTCGGATAGCCCGTCGCGCGGCGGAGCCAGCGGCCGAAGAAGAAGTCTTTGCGCCGAATCCGATAGAGCACCGCCTCAGCCGACGATGAATCCGCCGTCGTACGTACCTCGCGAGCCATGTCGTCCGGCACCCGCTCGTCGGCGTCCATCATCAACACCCAGTCGTAATCGGCGACGAGCGCCAGGCCGACATTCCGCTGGTCGGCGTAGTTGGTGAACTCCCGCAGATGCACTTCGGCCCCGGCCGAGCGGGCGAGTTCGGCCGTGTCGTCGCTGCTGAGGGAGTCGAGCACCACGACCTTGTCGGTGAAGGAACACGACCTCACACACGCTGCGATATCAAGGGCCTCGTTCCGTGTGAGGATCACAGCCGCCAGCCGCGGCCTGGACTGCTCAGCCGTGCTCACCACCCTGCTCCTCACTCGCCCCGCGAAACTTCCGCTCGCGGACGTGCCGCCCGGGATCGCCGGCCACGACGGAGTGGCAGGCAACGTCGTGCGTCACCACGGCGCACGCCGCCACTACGGCGCCCTCGCCCACCGTCACTCCCGGCAGGATTGCGGCCCGCGCAAATACCCACGCCCCGCGGTCGATGCGGATCGGCCCCGTCACAAGCCGCCGGTCGGCGCGGTCGATGTCGTGTGAGGCAGTACAGAGAAATGCATCCTGGCTCACGGTCACGTCCGCACCGATCACGACCTCGGCCACGCAGTAGCAATCCACCCGGGCCGACAAACAGCTGCGATCCCCGAGGGTCAGGTTCCACGGGGCGTAGATGCGGCACGTCGGATGCACGTGCACGCCGCGGCCCAGCCTCGCACCGAACAGCCGCAGCACTGCGTTTCGCACGCTCGTAAGCGGTGTCGGCACTACGCGGAATAGGGTTTCCTGGATTACGCGCCACAACAACAACTGAAGTGACTCACCCATCGAATGCCCCGAGCGGTAGTGAGCCGGCTGATAAAACTCCGGGCCTAATGAGGGGCCTGGAGCGAACGGCGTGCGGGGAGGCAAGTGTGTCACTGGCGGCCGTCTCTGCGCGCAACGGCCTGCCTTAACTCGACGTCTTCTCGGCCGAATGCGACGTAGTTGGGGCCAGACTCAAAATTGTTCCACGCGTACTCAAACGGTTGCAGTGATACGCCATCATGCCACAACTTTCCAACCACATAGCCCCTCGCTTCGAGGAAATCCACGAAATCCTTCATCAACCAGTGAAGGTCACCATTTCCATAGCCATACTCGAACTGTATGCAGCGAACACGATCCGGATGCAACATCTCTCCAAAGCCAACGAGAACGGGACCTTCGAACCCTTCTACGTCAATCTTCAAGAGATCGATGCGGTCGATGCTGGCCTGCAGGCAGTAGGCATCGCCCCGCATGATTCGCCCAAGCCGCATGGAGGGCGAACGCCAATCGTGGTGCGTGGTAGCGGTGACCAACGTATTCAGGCCCGAGCATCCTCCGAAGTCCTTGTACAAAGCCTCCCCGCATTGATCTCCGAGCGCTACGTCTGGAATGATGACCCCGGAGTCAGTCACGTTGCTCCGCAGCATGACGCGAATATCGGCTGACAGTTCGAAGGCGTGAATCGCCGCGGCAGGCAGCGTCCGACGTGCAAGTGTGGTCC
>JBILOA010000076.1:0-6997 GCA_044374735.1 Pirellulales bacterium
CCGGCCGCCGCCACGCGCCGCAGGAGCATCAGCGCCACCAGATGGCCCACGTGCAGGCTGTCGGCCGTGGGATCGAAGCCGGCGTAGACCCGTCGGCCGGGCGTGGCGAGCCACTGTCGCAGGGCGGCGGGCTCGGTGGACTGGTGGACGAGGCCGCGGGCCTCGAAGTCGGCAAGCAGGTCGGCGGCCACTCGTCACCTCCAGATGTCGTCGCCGGCGAACGGGTGGCTCGGGCCGGAGAGCTTCGGTTTCGGCATCGCCTTGAGGGCCTGCTCGGCCAGCCGGAGATCCTCGCGGGACGTGATCTTGAGGTTGATCGGCGAGCCGGGCACGACCGTGACCGGGTGGCCGGCCGCCTCCACGAGTGAGGCCTCGTCGGTGAACGCCCGGCCCGCGGCGGTCGCGAACGCCTGCTCGAGGACTCGCCGGGAAAAGACCTGCGGCGTCTGGGCTTCCCAGAGGCCGGTGCGGTCGACCGTGCTCGTGATCAGGTGATCGGGGCCGACCCGCTTGAGCGTGCTCACGACTGGTATCGCCAGGATCGCCGCGCCGGTCTTCGCGCCGGCCGCGAACACCCGATCAATCCACTCCGTCGCCAGGCAGGGGCGGGCCGCGTCGTGGATCGCCACGAAGTCGATCTCGGGCAACAGTTTCTCCAGGCCGTTCCTGACCGAGTCGGCCCGTTCGGCCCCTCCCTCGGCCAGCGTGATGCCCATGAACGCCAGATTCGCGCCGAACTTCTCGAGAAAGGCGTCACGATCCTCGGGTGACACCACGATCACGACCTGCTTGACGTCGTCGCGATCGGTGAACTTCTCGGCGGCGTGCAGCCAGACGGGCCGGCCCGCGAGGGGCGCGAAGGGCTTCTTGTAGTTGGCATCCTGGAAGCGGCTGCTTCTGCCGGCCGCGGCGAGGATGACTCCGAACCTCGCCATGACGTCAGCGGCCGTCCGCCGTCAGGCGGCTTGCGATGGCGCGATCCATGAGTCGGCGGAGCACGGCCTTGACGGCCGGCTTGTCGTGGATCCAGGCGGCGAACGCTTCGCCATGCGCGATGTAGGCGTCGCGAAGCCAGGCCGGGGCATCGGCGATCAGCCAGGCGCGGAACAACTGCCAGCGAGGATTGGCTTCCCCGTAGACCTCGCGGGCCACCCAGCAAATCCCGCCGCCAGCCCCACCGGCCGCGGCTCCAGCGCCACCTGCGGCTCCAGCGCCACCGACGCCGCCTTGGGCTCCAACTCCACCGACGCCGCCCACACCACCTTGGGCTCCAGCACCACCGACTCCACCTTGAACGCCACCACCGGCTGCCACGCCCCCGCCAGCGGCTGCGCCGACGACACCCGCTGCGACCCCCGCCGCTGTTCCGGCGGCGACGCCGGTACCCGCTGCCGTGCCTGTACCCCCGGCACCCGCGCCGGAGAAGTTGAACTGTGTCACTTGGCCCACGAGCGAGAACAACGGTACGGCGGTGATTCGCACGTAGCGGCGATCCGCCGAGACGACCGCGCGGGCATACATATTGACGCCCTCAGGCAGCGTCGTGATCACCGGTTGGTAGCCCACGGCACCACGGCCGAAGAACGGCAGGCCTGGGACCGGTGGGCCGACTGGCGTGCCCCCGCGGCTGGCCGACATGGCCGCTGCCGTGGCCGGATCGGCGATCGCCGCCAGCTGCTGGGCCAGAACGGCCTTGCCGATCGCCCGTTGGGCCGCCACATCTTGGGCGATCTGGGCGTCGAGCAAGGGCTCGCGGCGGCGACCCTCGGGCAGGTTCACGGCCAGCAGATGCTCGTCGGCCCCAAGGCGGATTTGTCGGCGGAGCGTCTGTTCGCGGTTGGTGCCCCGATGAATCGTCATCTCGGCAGTGACCGTGTCGGCCGCCACCTTGCCCCACGCCCGGCGCACGAGCACCTTGTATTCACCGGGGAAGGCCGCGGTGGCGACATACCGCTCGCGGTGGGTGGTGCCATCGCCCCCTGCTTCTCCATCGGCTAGAAGCGTGCCGCCCGACGACGACCGGGGCGAGGAGATCGAGCAGACGGTGCCGGCGGGTTCCTGGATCGCGATGTCGATGTCGGCGTCGCCGGTCCAGGCGAGGTCGATGACCAGGTCGCGCACGAACGCCCGGTCGACGGCCGCCTGGAACGCCGTGGCCTCGTCAGCCCGGCCGGCGGAGCGAAGCCCTTCGATCGTGGCCTTAGCGAGCCGGGCGGCTCGGGTGGCCACCTCCTGCTGGCCGGCCGGCCAGTCGTGGGCGAGCACGCCCGGACACGCCCAGCGGAGGGCGTCGACGTCTTCGGTCCGCGCGGCGATCGCCATGGCGAGGGCGTAGGCCTCGCGGTTGGCTGGATCGCCCCGTGTGATTCTCTTGCAGACGCGGATCGCCTGCGAATCGAAGCCCGACCGGGCCAGATAGTTGGCCAGCTGCAGGAGCTCACCGGTGCTCGAGGCGAAATCCACCGCCGAGAGCAGGGCCCGCTCGATCTCCGCTCGCGGCTTGCCAGCTGCCTCGAGCGCGATCGCCAGCGACTCGTACATCCAAGGCTCGGCATGCCCGCACGAGATCGCTGCCGAAATCAGTTCGGCGGCCTGTACAAAATCGCCACGCTCGCCAAGGTCGGCGGCGGAGACCCGCACCTGCGCGAGTCGATCACGAAGATCCTGCCCCGCCGTGTCCGCGTCGGCTGCGGGGGGCAGGTACGCCGCGAGCGCGGCCCGCAGGTCGGTGGCCATCAAGACGTCTGCCGGGAGCGGCTCTCGCGATTCCGAGGCCAGGCTTCCCGTTGCTGCGGGCTGGGACTTCTTTTGCTCGTCCGCATCGACCGCCGCAGCCGTTACCACGACGTGTCCGTCGGTATCGCCGAGGCGGTTTCGGGCGGTCGAGATCTGAAAGAGAGCAACCTCCTCCGACCGCGGGCGGCAGGACAGCACGGAGTCCATCGCGATCCGCACGGTCGCCTTCGCCGTGGGGCGATGGCGGATCCAGGCGGCGAACGTCTCGCCGTGAGCGCCGTAGAGGTCGCGCAGCCACGTCGGAGCCGCCGTCGTGAGCCATTCGCGGAAGGCGAGCCAACGAGCGTCGTGAACGCCGTACACCTCGCGGGCCACCCAGCAGAAACCGCCGCCACCCATGCCGCCCATGCCCATGCCGCCGGCGGCGCCACCCATGCCGCCGCCCATGTTCATGCCGCTGTTGATGGAGTTGGCGCCGCCGAGGCCGCCGCCGCTCTGGAAGGGATTGAGGCCCGAGCCGGGGTCGACCGGGAGCACGAGGTCGGCCACCGGGTAGACCTTGACCACGAGATTCTCCTCCGCCTTCTCCTTGGTGGTGATCAGGAGAACCTCGTCCTTGATGATGTAGGCCAGGTCGATCGGGCCGAGCATCCGTTTGAGCGCCGACCGGAGGCTGACGCCGGAGAGGCTCTGGGTGACGGGCGTGTCAAGGTCAAGGCCCAGATCTTCGAGCGCACGGGCGTCGATCTCGACCGGAATTCGAAACTGGTCCTCGATCGACCGCTGGACATCCCGCAGTGGCGATTCGTTGAAATCCCAGTTGCTGACCGGCTTGTCGAGCGACTCGTAGATTTCCCGCTCCTTGCTGCCCGGGTTTGCGAGATCGACCGACTTGTACTTTTCGCGGAGCTTCGTGATGGTCCGCCAGCGATCGGCGCTGGGGTAGATCAGCGGCGGCTCGTCGGCGAACGGAATCGCGGCGGCGTCGGCGAGGTGGAGCGTGTCCATGAAGCCCCGCTGCTGGTCGCGACTCGTCCGCCAGTTCTGGGCGTCGTAGTCAAGGATTTGGGCCACGAGCGGGGCAGTCCGGCCGACGACCCGTGCCGTCATCGGGATCCCCTGGTTCGCGTAGAGGGGCGGCGCTTCGCGGGCGATCTCCTCACCGGCCACCCGCTCCGCCTCCTCGAAGGCCCGCGTTGGCGGCTCGGTGCCGATCGTCGCCTCGCCGTTGATCACGGTGGGATAGTTCTCAGCCTGGGCGTAGCCTACGCGGATGCCCTCTTCGACCAGTGCGTTGTACTTTTCCGTGAGCTGTTTGATCTTCTCCTCGCGCCGCTGGAGTTCGCTGGTGAGCCGCAGCCGCTCGCGGCCCGGCGTTCTGCGGCCAGGTCACGGTCGGTCTTCTCCCGGGACCGCACGATCGACTCGCGGATTCGCATTTCGAGTTGGGCAAGCAGCCGTTCCCGGGTGCCGGCGTCGAGGTCGTCGGAGGTACGCAGTTCCTGCTGGATCGCCTTGAGCTGGTCGCGGGCCAGGTCGGGATCGGTCGTGAGGAGCTGCCGTGCGTCTCGGATTCGGACGGCGGCATCTTGCTCCAGGAACTCGGCGCGAACGCGACGTGCGCGATCCAGGTCGGCGAGTTCATCGTCGCCGCCAGCCGGCGCTGGGCCGTCCGGCGGCAGCGGCCCGGGGATTTCTTCCACGCCGCCTGCCTGCCGGCGAGCGACCTCGCGCACGAGGCCCGCATCCTGATTGTCTGGGTCGCGGCGTAAGGAAGCTTCCGCCAGCCGCAGCGCCGAAGCCTGTGCACCCGCCGCCTGGGCTTGGGCGGAGAGGGCCGCCAGCGACTCTGCCTCGCCGCGGATCAAGTCGCGGGCCACGATCAGCCCCTCGCGGCCGACGACCGGAAGGAACAGGCCTTCGCTCCCGCGGGCATTGCGGGCCAGTTCGGCCAGGTAAGCGTTTTCCGGGCTTGGAGCGGCGGCTGGGATGTCGAGGGTCACGGTGCGCGGCGAGGTCGCATCGCCGAGCACAAGACCCAGCTTTGCGGCTTGGAGCGGGCCTTCGATCAGCACGACCGATTCGCGATCGGCCCGCAGCGGCGGCATGCGGGCCGGCAGCATTCGCAAGGCCGCGTCGGCCGCTTGGCTCGAGAGTTCCACCTCGCGAGGCCAGGCGACCTGCTGGACGGCCAACCCGCCGAGCCGCCCGCCTGTGGCCTTCGCATCGTCGGCATCGGTCGGGATCATGAGCATGCCACCGGAGTTGTTGGCCAGGGCGGCAAGCGACTGCCAGTTGACGTTCGGGCCGATGCCCAAACTCGAGACCGACACGCGTTTCTCGCGCAGGAGGTCGACGAGGCGGGCAAAGTCATCAGGGTCGATGCCGTTGAGGCCGGGGCCGTCGCCGACGTAGACGATCGATTTCGGGCCAGGGCCGTCGAAGCGGGCGACGGCCTCCTCGATCACCGCGACCAGGTCGGTCGAGCCGAGGGGCGTACGGGCGTCGAGCCCACGAGCCGCGGCCGCCAACGCCGCGTCGCCGGGCTTGTGGAAACCGGTTGTCAGGGGCGTGGTGGCCACATCAACGGCGGCGACGGCGATCCGGTCTTCAGGGCGGGCCTTCTCGAGCAGGCCGGCGAGGCCATCGAGGCTTCGCTGCCGATGTCGGCCGGTCTGGCTGGCCGACGTGTCGACGAGGATCGCGATCTGGGTGGGACCATTCGCCGCGGGCGTCGTGGTTCGGATGCCCACGGCGGTCAGTTGGGGCTCTCCGTCCGTGGCCGGCGCCGCTTCAGTGAAGCTGACGACGGCCGGCTGATCGGCAGCCGCGGCGGGCGCGGGCACGCCCGGAAAGCAGTTCCAAAGGCAGCCGCAGGCAACGGCCGTCAGACGCAGGCAGGCGGAACGCATCGGGGACACTCCGAAAAGGCGATTGAATCTCGGCCTGGAACCTTCCAGCATATTTGGCGGGCCCAAACCCGCCAACGTCGGTCTGGAGCCTCCAGCCGGCTCGGGCGTGTCCACACGGCGCACCGCGGTGGGCCGAGCTTCGGGGAATCCGGATGGAGCCAGGGCGCGGAATCCGGAATAATCGCCTCCATAAGGCTTTGTTTCAGCTTTGGAGCGAACCCATGTCCACGTTTCCCGTTCCCACGGTCGTGCCCTTTCGTCGCGAGCCGGGTCGGCTGCAGGCCTTCGGACGGGTGATGCTGGCGGTGGTCAGCGGGCTGCTGGCAAGCCCGGGAGCGGTCCGGGCCCAAGCCCCGGCGGTGCCCGTTGCCGAGCGGTCGTTCACGCCCGAGGAACAGACCAACATCGCCGTCTATGAAGCGGGCAACCGCAGTGTGGCCAACATCAATACCAAGGCCACCGTGGCCGCAGGATTCTTCTTGGTCGAGGTGCCCTCGGAGGGGGCCGGGTCGGGAATCGTGCTCGATGGCCAGGGCCACGTGCTCACCAACTTCCACGTGGTGGATGGGGCCAGGGAAATCCAGGTGATGCTCCACGACGGATCCTCCCATGCGGCCCGTGTGGTGGGCGTCGACCCGGCAACCGATGTGGCGGTGATCCGGATCGACGCGCCGCCCGAGTCGCTCCAGCCCGCCACCTTCGGGGCATCGCACGACCTGCGGGTGGGGCAGCGGGTGTTCGCGATCGGCAACCCCTTTGGTCTTGAGCGGACGCTCACGACCGGGATCATTTCAAGCCTCAATCGGTCGCTGCCCACGAAGACGGGCCGGACCATCAAGTCGATCATTCAGACCGACGCCGCGATCAATCCGGGCAACTCCGGGGGGCCGCTGCTCGACAGCAGCGGCCGGCTGATCGGGATGACGACGGCGATCGCCAGCCGCACGGGTCAGAGTTCGGGCGTGGGCTTCGCGATCCCGGTGGGCACGCTGCAGCGGCTCGTGCCGCAGTTGATCGCCAAAGGGCGCGTAATCCGACCCGACGCCGGGATCGCCCGGGTGTTCCAGTCAGAGGCGGGCCTGATGGTGGCGGCGGTGGTGCCCGAAGGGGCGGCCGATCGGGCGGGAATCAAGGGGTTTCGCGTCGTCCGGGAGCGGCGCCGGCAGGGGCCTTTCGTGGCAGAGTTTGAACGGGTGGACCGAACCGGGGCCGATCTGATCGTGGCGGTCGACGGTCAGCAGGTCCGCACCGCCGACGACTTCCTCTCGGCCGTCGAGTCGCGAAATCCCGGCGATAAAGTGCTTGTGCGGGTCAGGCGGGAGGGGCACGAGCTCGATGTCCCGGTGGTC
>JBILOA010000143.1:0-5515 GCA_044374735.1 Pirellulales bacterium
ATAGGCGTTGCCGAGCTTTTCGAGTTCGGTGAACCGGATGTCCTGATTGATCCCCTGGACGACGAAATACAGCAGCACGACGATCGGCAGCGTGTAGGCGAGGCTGATGAGCGTGAGGCGGCGGGAGATCGGCAGTCGCTCGAGGATGCCAGGCACGGGAGAACCCTGGGGAAGAGACGGTCGTCCGACGATGCGTCGGCCGGGACCCTGAAATGATACCCAGGGGATTGGGGCGTCTTGGACCGGGGGGATCCGATCTCACGGATCGATCACGAGCGGGCCCGCCGGGGTGGCGGCCGCGGCTGGATTCCGTCGGCGCCGCCGGTCCGACGGCTGCGGCAGGGGGGGAGGCCTACTGCCTCAATGGGCCGGCATGGCGATCCAGGGCGGTACGGTCGCCTTTGGGCCCCAGGCGTTGGCCGCCCGAACCTCGTCCTCGGTGAGTTGCGGATCGCGGAGGTAGATGTAGTAGGCGTCCGCCCGCTCGAACAGATCCCCCGTGCCGTCGGCGGCGTCGCTGACGACCATCGTCGCCGAGATTTTGACGTGGAGATAGCCACGGAGCAGCTCGTCGTACGGTCCGTCGGGCAAGTTGAATCGGACCGGGATGAACACCCGCTGGTTCCCGACCTCGCGGATCTCCCGCGCCGCGGGGGCCGAGGTGGTGGGCAGGCTCTCCCAGCGGCCGTCCCGCTGCACCGCGATGCCCGTCGCCGGCCCGAGCACATACAGGTTTCGATCCGAACGCACGTTTTCCAGAAACAGCATGGCCGTGAAGCCGTCGTCGGGGTCGGCCACCACGTCGTCGATGTCAGCCCGCAGATCCTGGAGGGCCATCTCCTCGGCCAGCCGCCGCTGCTGGCGGACCGTCTCGACGACCTGCTGCTGGCGGCGGGCCACCACGCGGTCGACGACGCCGAGCGTAGCGGCGGCCAGGCCGAGCCCGGTGGCGAAGGGCACCGCCGTGCGCCACCAGCCCGTCAAGGCCGGCGTCGCAGCCTGCGGCACCAGATCGGCCGGCGGTGGCTCGAAGACCGCGGCCACGCTCGCCCCGCTCGGCTCGGGCGTGATCGAGGGGCGAGCGATGGCCGGCATGGAGGTGGCGGCGATGAGTCGCCCCCCCTCCATCCACAGCCGCCGGTCGGCGAGCGCGGCGACGGCCGGGTCGTGGGTCACCACGACGAAGGCCGTCGTGCCCGCCGCCTTGATGTCGGCGAGGATCCGGACGATCTCCTCCTCCGCGAGGGCGTCGAGGTCGCTCGTCGGTTCGTCGGCCAGAATCACGCGGGGCTCGGTCGCCAGGGTGCGGGCCAGTGCCACGCGCCGCTGCTGGCCGCCGGAGAGCTCGGCGGGATAGGCGTCCCACCGCTCCCGGAGGCCCACCCGGGCCAGCATCGCCTCTGCCTGACGGCATGCCGCCGCCTGATCCCGGCCCGCGATCAGCTGCGGCAGCATCACGTTGTCGAGCGCCCGCAGGCCGGGCAGCAAGACGCTGTCCTGCAGGAGGAAGCCGATCTCCGTCGCGCGGGCGGCCTGGATCTCAGCGGCCCGCAGGCTCGTCCACGGGCGACCGGAAAACAGCACACTGCCGCTCGTGGGCGGACACAGCCCGCCCAGCAGGGCGAGCAGCGTCGACTTGCCCGAGCCGGAGCGGCCACAGATCGCGACGCACTCACCGGGAGCGACCTCCAGCGAGACGTCGAGCACGGCGGCAATCGGGCCGCGATGCGTGGCGTACACGCGTCCGGCGTTTCGCGCTTCGAGCACCGGGCGGCCGCTCACGAGCCCTCCCCGCGGACGAGCGGCCACACCTCGCGCCGCGCGGCGACCGCCGCCGCCAGCATGGCCGCCACGACGGCGGCCGCGGTCACGAGGAGCAAACTGACAAGCCCGAACCAGAGGCACTCCGCCAGGCCGGGGGCGACGAAGGGAATCTGGCGGCGGACGAGCAGGAAGCCGACCGTGCGCGTGAACGTCGCCAACACCGTGGCCGCGACCACCACGCCCACGAGCCCGCCGGCGAGGGCCGCCACCAACGCCTCGACCGCCACCACCAGCACGACGTCGCGCCGCCCGAGGCCGAGCGAAAGCATCAGGCCCAGCTCGCGCCGCCGTTCGGCGAGCATGCCGGTGTAGGCCACGCCCACGAGCACGGCTGGCGCCAGCAGGCATACGACGAGCAGCGCGAGCGAACTCCGCGCCAGGGCCGCGACCGACTGCCGGACGTCGATCTGGCTGCCGTTACCGGTCGACACGCCCACGTCGGGCAGCGTGGCCAGCGCGAACCGCAGCTCGTCCGGCCCTCGGCCCGCGGCCAGGCGCACGAGCAGCCCGCTCGGAGCGCGGACGGCGTCGCGGGGCAGCGGTGTTCCGGCGGCATCCACGCATCCCGCCCCGGCCAGGCGGTCGGCCGTGTCGCCCGCCATGAACAGCGATCGCTCGAAGGGCCCCGCGCCGGTGAGCCCGAGCCGGGCGTGCACCACGAGGTCGACGCCCTGCATGGTGAAACGTTCCCCGACCCGCTCCGGCCGCCGGCCGCCGACGATCACGTCGCCCGTCTTGAACGGTCGGTCGAGCGCCTCGACGATCCAGGGGCGGACGGTGAAGTCGGTCGCGGCGTCGAAGACGACCACGTCGAGAGGGAGGTGGCCGCCCACGTCGGCAAGCTGGAGTGTCCGCTGGCCGGCCGCCTGCTCGACCACCGGGAGGGCCGCGATCCGGGCGACGGTTTCGGGCGGCAGCGTCGCCGGCGACGGCTCGACGGTCAGGAGCGCCGGCGTGAGGTTGGCCGTGACGCTCCCGGGCAGCACGAGGGCGTCGGCTCCGAGCCGCAGCAGGCTGCGCTCCAGCGACCGGCCGATCGCCGTCTGGAAGACGAGCGACCCGAACGTCGCCGCCCCCGCGACCGCGATCCCGGCGGCCAACAGCCCGAGCCGCCACGGCCGCCGGATGCTGTCGGCGACCGCCATCCGCGCGAGGGTGAACCGGTATCCGCGGGCGAGCCTCGCCATCACACGGTGCAGCTGCGGCTGAACTTCAGCTGCTCGACCGTGGAGGGGACGATCACGCAGTCATGATGGCCGCCGAAGTTCGGCATGTAGCCCACCTGCTCGAGCGTGTCCTGCCGGAACACGAAGGCCCCGGCCTCCATCCGCTGGAAGCCGGAGAAGATCACGATCGCATACTTTCCGTCGTAGGTCGTGCAGGAGGTCTGGGCGTCGACGCCGATGTTGCGGAACTTCTTGATGATCTTCCAGGTCTTCGTGTCGACGACCACCAGATCCGACTTCATCGGCTTCGGCCGCAGGATGGTGACGAAGCATTTCGTGCCGTCGATGGAATAGTTGATGTGGAACGGAGACGGGTACTCACCCTTCCATTCGGCATCCTTGATGAAGGTGACCCGCTTCCACTGCCGCGGATCGGCGGCCGACGTGTCGAACACCGCGATGTTGTTCGCCCGCAGGTTGTTCATCATGCAGAGGTGGTTGCCAACGGGATTGAAGCCCGTTTCGTGGATCGGGTTGCCGACCGCCGGCAGATCGACCACCCACGTATCGGGGTTGCTCGACACCTTCTCGAGCTTCCAGTTGTCCTGCAGGCCCTCGTTGGCCTGGATGAAACAGATGGGCTCGAAGCTGGTGCGGTCGACGACGAACCCGCCCCCGCACATTCGCAGCCCCATCACCGAATAGCGGCCGCGCGGGTCGTGCAGGCAGAAGTCGAGGCCGGTCAGGCCGCGCGGATCGTTGCCCGGAATCTGCCCCCGCTCGACGCGGAGCTCGGCCATCGGCGCCATCTCGAAGTTGATCTTGTTGCCGCTCGTGCCCTGGAGGTCGTAGCGGCCCAGGTCGAGACTCGGAATCAGGCGGGTGAGGATGATCCGCCCGCCCTTGGTCCACGTCTCGGCGAGGCCGGCGGCGTTCGGCACCCAGTCCGCCCGGAAGGCGTTCAGGACCTTCGTCTTTTCCTCCCCGCGGGCGCGGGTGAAGAACGCGGCCACGTCCTTCTGGCCGTCGGCGCATGCGAAACCGGAGCCATCCGGAAACGGCACCGTGTGCACTCCCAGGCCGATGCCCGTCGATTCGGCGATGTCCTCGAGCAGGTCCATCTGGCCGGTCTTGCCGTCGTAGCCCACGCGGTAGATGTGATTGCCCTGGCCCGCCGTGCCCAGCATCCCGTTCTCGCGAATCCGCGTGTTGAGCCCGTACATCAGGACGTTGTCGCCGCCCTGCGTGGAGTTGATGAACTCGAAGCCCTGGTAGGGATCGCCGGAGTCGGCGGGAAACGCCGCGACGTGGTGGGAGATCGGACAGCTGTCGCCGTAGTTCCAATACGAGATCCAGGCGAGCGTCTTCTGCGTGGCGAGATCGACGGCGTGGGTGCCGCCGCCGAGTTTCTGGGGCGTGAGCAGGATGTAGCGACTCAGGGATTCCCGGAGGCCCTCGGCCCGCGCGTCTTCGGCGGGAATGCCGTCGGCCGGGATGGGTGGCGTGCCGGCCTCCGCAGGCCGTCCGGCGGTGAGCGCGCGGTAGAGGCCCAGGGTGGCGGCCCCCGCCACGCCGGCGGTGCCGTATTGGAACAGCTGCCTGCGACCCAGTTTGGCGGCAAATGCGCGGTTCATCGACTCGTCTCCTTGGAGGACGGGGCAGCGAGCCCGGCCGACGCGGTTCCCTGATCGGCACACTCTAGCGGACAACCAACCGTGGCAGCCCCCGGAATCCCGACGAGCAGTTCCTCAGGCGGCGGCGGCAGACCGAGCCGGCCGGCCAGGTCGCGAAAGCCCGGCCGGGAAACGCCGGGCCAGACCGCCTCGACGGAACCATCGGACGCCACGAGCGCGAAGCATCCCGCCTTGCGCACACCCCAGGCCTGGGCAAGGTCGCTGCCCGGCTGGGCGATGAAGGGGAACGCGAGTCCGGTCGTGGTCGCAAACGACTCGGCCTCCGCCGCGGTGCCCTCGATGACCGCCGTGCAGGTGGCGGCCTCGCGGAGCTGCGGCGCGAGGGCCGACGCCATCACGGCGAACCCCTTGCTGCAGTCGCAGTCGGCCTTGAGAAAGATGACCATGCCGGGCCGGCCACCGGGCAGGAGTTCGTCGACGAGCGGGCCCGGCAGCCGCTTTTGCACGTCGGCATTGAGCGCCGCCACGTCACCGGCGGGCGCGGCATGCAGGCTGGGTCGCTTGGGCGCGGCGTGCTCCACCAGAGCCGGCCGCGGGCCCCCTGAGGCCACGGTGCGGACCGCCAGCATCACGCCGACGACCGCCGCGGCGCCCGCGGTCGCCATCCCAACGCGAGCGATCATGGCGCGACGATCAGCCATCATGGACGACCCCGGTGGACGGCAGGCGATCGACTCCCGCTGCGCGACGACTGATAAACTAGCGGTGGCTCGTTCCGTCCGCAATCAACCGTTCAGGGAGCGACTCCACCGGAGTCGAGTTCGGCGATGAAGATTCGAGGCTCCGTCGCCCTGGTGATCTCGATCGTGGCCGGAGGCCTCGTCGCCGGAG
>JBILOA010000077.1:0-6978 GCA_044374735.1 Pirellulales bacterium
CTCGATCACCGGCGGGGGCATCCAGTCCTGGCTGTCGAGCAGGACGAAGGCGCTGAGGCTGCCCGGCTGTTCCAGCCGCAGCTGGTCGGTCAGGGAAGCGACGTGGGTTTCCACCCGGCCCACGAGCGATTTGATCTTCTCGTAGTTCTCCCGCTTCAGGTAGTCGGGCAGCGCCTTGCGGCCGTCGTGGTCGTACTGCCGCCCGAACGCCTGCCAGGCGAAGTAGTTGTCGTCGAGCGGGAAGCCGCAGGCCAGCCGCCGAATCCGCTCCTTGTACATCTCGAACAGCTTGCCGCCGTCCCCTTCCTGCTCCTCGAGCATCGCCGCGTGCTGGCTGGGGGGGATGCCGAGGCTGTAGACGGCGACCGGCTGCCGGCCCATCCAGCGGACCAGCCGGTTGTCGAACAGCGGGGCATAGAGCTCGTCGAAGACCCGCTCCTGCTCGGCGACGGTGCGGGCGGCCAGCAGCCGTGCCGGATCCCTTTTCATTCGCCGGGCGATCCCGTGCACGAGCCGGAAGAACTGCCCCAGCTTGGCGTGCTCGTAGAGGCCGCGCTTGAAGTAGTTGAGCCGCCGCGGGCCGATCCGCCGGCCGGGCCAGTCGCTCGACTCCCAGAACGCCCGCGTCAACGGATCGAGGTGATCCTGGATGTAGCGTCGGTAGTTGGCGATGTTGTCCTGATGCCGGCCGTGCCCGAAGAAGTTGTAGAAGGCGTCGTAGTCGGGCAGGTGCCGGATCGCGGCCAGCTTCAGCCGCGTCAGCGCCATGTGGTTGGCGTTGAGGTCGATTGCCACGATCCGTTTGGGCTCGTGGATCAGGTAGTTGAGGACGTTGCAGCCGCCGCTCGAGATCGTAAGCAGGCTGGTGTCGGGGCCGATCGCGAGGGCCTCGGCATCGACCCGGGGATCCTCCCAGATCTGGTTGTAGACGAACCCGCGGAACCAGAGCGTGAACATCCGCTCGAGCATCCCTCGGCGGCTCGCCAGACGGTGATGATGGACCGCCTTGCGGAGGCGATGGGTGTTGCTGCGGGCTGGCGCGAGGCTGCTCATGGGTCGGACCGATCCCTGGAGGCCGTGGACGGAAACCCCAGGAATGTAGCCGATCGGCTGCGAAGGCGTCGACGCCGCGGTTCCCCAGGCCGCCTAGAAGGTGCCGGCGGGGGCGGCCGCGCCACGGCCCGGTGGCGGCGGTGCGGCCCGGTCGATCGCGCGGACGGTCTCGCCAATCAGGCCGTCCAGCTCGCGGCCCAGCTTCACGACCTCCTGCTCGACCGCCTCGAGCCGCTTGGCGGCCTGGGCCACCTCCGTCTCGAAGGCCTCGGCGAGCTTCGTCGCCGCCTCCCCGTCCCGCTCCCACGACGCCAGGTCGGCCGCCAGTTCTTCGGCCTGGCCGCGGACCAAGGCCTGTTCGCCCGCCACGTTCGTCTGGCTTGCCTCGAGCCGCTTGCCGGCGGCTTCGAGGGCGGCGATGTCCTGCTGGAGGCCGCGCATCAGCGCCGCCACGCCGTTGGTCATCAGGTCGGCGGCCTCTTCCCCGCCCGGAACCACCGATCCATGCACGAGCGTCTCGGCGTCGATCAGCCGCCGGCGGTAGAAGACCTTGCGAACCGTGCCCTTGCCCTCGTCGGCGAGTTCGAAGGCCTTGCCCACTTCGACCTCGGCGGCCAGGGATTCGGGTTCGGGACCGTCGGCCCGCTCGATCTTCAGAAACGTGTCGAAATCGACGAGCTCTTTGAACTCGAATTCAGCCCAGGCTTCGCCCGGCAGCCGTTCGCCGTTGTCGAGCGCCTCCCGGAGCGCCGGCCAGTCGGCTTCCTCGATCACCTCCTGGTCGCGGGCGTCGGCGGCCGAGAGGGCGTGCCGCTCCACGTCGGCCAGGAAGGGCTCGGGGACGAGGTCGGCCAGGTCCTCCTCCGACTTCTTGGCGGGCTGCGGGGCGATCTGCTGGGCGACGCCGTCTGGACCGGCGGCCCGCGATGTCTCCGAGAAGGCCAGCCAGCGGTCGGCCGGAAGGGTGTCGTAGACGGTCACGGCGTCGTAGGCGCGGCTCCACGCCTGCCGGTCATACGCGTCGCTGGGCGCGGTCTGGGTCACCGTGAGCGTCAGCCGGCCGGTGGCTTCGTCGCCGGCGACGGCGGCCACCCGGAAGGCCCCGAGATAGAGGCCTCCGTCCTTAGCGGGCGTTTCGTCGAAGACATACACCGTCGCGCCCGGGTCGAGCGGCTGGCCAGCGGGCCGCGCTGCCGCGGGAGCCGGCTCGCCACCGGCTGCCGGATCTGCGGCGGGGTCGGCGGCGGGGTCGGCGGCGGGGTCGGCGGCGGGGTCGGCGGCGGGGTCGGGCACCGCGGCCGCGTCCTCGTCGGCGACGGTCTCCGGCGGAGGCAGTTCGATCGTGCCGGTGTCGCCATCCTTTTCCGGGGGCCGGAACGATGCCTTGTCCCAATGCCGGCCCCGCCAGTTCGAGGTTCGCTCGAGCGCCCGCCGCCACCGGTCCCGCTCCTGCCTGAGCTCCACCAGCGACTTGGTCCCCTCGATCTTCTCGAGCGGCCCTGGATTTCGGGGGTCGCCCGCGGGCTTCATGGCATCGCGGACTTCATCGATCCGCAGTTGGGTGGTGCGCGCCACCTGCACCCAGCGCCACTCGAACTGCAGCAGCCAGGCAGCCAGGTACAGGTAGCCCGCCAGCGTGAGGGTCACCAGGAAGGAGGCGACGACCGAGACCCAGCTCCAGCGTTTGTGGCCGACACCGAACGACACCAGCGCCGTGAGGAGCAGCAGGCTGACGATCGCAAGGAAGGCGATGGCGGCGACGGACATGCTCGGCACCAGCGTGGCATCTCGACGGGCGGCGCGACCCGCACGATCGCTGCAATCGGAGTATATCCCCGACCGGTTCGACACCCCCTCGTCTGCTTTCGTATCGACCGCCCCCTGGGCTTGAGCCGCGTGGCCCGGCGCGTCGCATTCGGGCGACGCGCCGACGCCGGTGTCGCCGGCTGGCGACGCCGGCGCGTCGGCGCCAGCCGCCCGATCCGGTCCGTCGACCGGGCCTTTTGCCCTGCCATTGCAGGCCTTTGCAGCGATCCGGCCGCGGGCCGGCGTGGCGTCTGGCACCGGACGTGCTTCCTTGGTTCCCCGGCCGACCGGCCCGTCCGAGCCCGAGCCCCCCAGGAACACCCCGCATGTCCGCCCCGACCCGCTCCTCCGCCCCCGTCAAGCGCCGGTCGTCGGCCGTGATCGACGACCCGATCCGCCTCTATCTGCTCCAGATGGGCGGGATCCCGCTTTTGACCCGCGAGACGGAGGTCTCGAGCGCCAAGAAGATCGAGCACTGGCGGCGGAAGTATCGCCGCACCCTGCTGGCCAACGACTACGTGCTGGCCGGGGCCGTGCAGCTGCTCCAGCGGGTCCAGGCGGGCAAGCTTCGCCTCGATCGCACGATCGAGGTTTCGGTGACCAACACGCGGGAAAAGAAGCGGCTGCTCAAGCGGCTCGGCCCCAATCTCGCGACGCTCCAGCGGATCGAGGCAGAGAAGCGGCGGCTGTTCCGGGTCGCGATGTCCCGCTCCGTGCCGGCCGCGCGGCGGCAGGACTGCTGGCGGCGGCTGGTGCGGCAGCGGAACAAGGCCGTGCGGCTCGTCGAGGAGATGAACCTCCGCATCCAGCGGCTCTATCCCCTTCACCGCCAGCTCCAGGAGCAGTGGGATCGCCACCGCGCCATCGAGCGGCAGCTCGCCGCCGGCGGCTTCAGCACCGCCGTGGCCGAGGACCTCGCCCGCGAGCAGCGGCGGATCCTGCTGGCCACGCGGGAGAGCCGCTGCACCCTCGGCCGGCGGCTCGACCTGCTCGCCGACCTCAGGCAGCGGTACGACGCGGCCAAGCGGGAACTCGCGGCCGGCAATCTCCGGCTCGTGATCTCGATCGCCAAGCGGTACCGCAACCGCGGCCTGTCGTTCCTCGACCTGATCCAGGAGGGCAACTCCGGCCTGATGCGAGCCGTCGACAAGTTCGAGCACGCCCGGGGCTTCAAGTTCTCGACCTACGCCACGTGGTGGATCCGGCAGGCGATCACCCGGGCGATCGCCGATCAGAGCCGGACCATTCGCGTCCCCGTGCACATGGCCGACACGATCAACCGCCTGCGGAACCTCACCCGCGGCTTCCTCCAGCAGAACGGCCGCGAGCCCACGCTCGAGGAGATCGCCAGCCTGGCGGAGCTGTCGGTCGAGGAGGCGGAGTGTGTCTGGCGCATGGCCCGCCGGCCGGTGTCGCTCGACCAGCCGCTCGGCGACGGCGACGAGGGCACCGTGGGCGAGTTCGTGAGCGACAGCCGCGAGATCGACCCGCTCCGTGACGTCAACAGCCAGGCGCTGAAGTCCTCGATCAGCCGGGCCCTCGAGGGGCTCAGTTACCGGGAGCGGGAGATCATCCGGCTGCGGTTCGGCCTGGCCGACGGTTACGCCTACACGCTCGAGGAAGTCGGGACGATCTTCGACGTCACCCGCGAACGGGTCCGCCAGATCGAGGCCAAGGCCGTGGAGAAGCTCCGCCAGCCCGGCGTCGACGTCGACCTGGGCAGCTTCGTGTCGGAGTCGCTCGTCGACAAGTGGCGTCGCCCCGCCGAACCGGCCGAAGCGGAGCTCGAGACCGCGGGGGCGTGAGCCAACGGGCGAAGGCTAGGTCGTGGGTGGTGCGGCTCGGGCCTGCCGGTCCCTGTCGCCCGGACGCTCGCTACGGGCATCCTGCCCTGCGCATCGCTCGATGCTGGCCTCGCTTCGCCATCCTGGCTGCGCTCGGCCAGCAACGCCGGCTCCAGGGATCCGGCAACCCCTCGCGGCCAATTCATGCACCGCCAGAAAGTTCGCTTGTCGATGTGCAAGGGAACGCGGTCGGTCGTACGAAATCCGCGATCAGGCCGACTTGGCCTCGTCGAGGGCCTGCTGCAGGCGGGCCTTCGGCTGCACGCCCATCATCTGCTGCACGAGCCGACCGCCGCTGAAGATCATGATCGTGGGGATGCTCGCCACGTTGTAGGTCATCGCCAGGCGGTTGTTGTCGTCGACATTCACCTTGCCGACCTTGAAACTGCCGGCGTTCTCGGCCGACAGCTCCTCGATCACCGGACCGATCATCCGGCAGGGGCCGCACCAGGGCGCCCAAAAATCGACGAGCACCGGCACCGGCGACTCGAGGACCTCGGACTGGAAGTTGCTGTCGGTGAACTCGAGGGCTTTTCCCATCGTCGTGTCAGGCTCCTGTCGGTTCCGGTGCGGCATCGGCCGCGGTACGCTGCATCCCGGAAAGAGCCGCGGTGGCTCTGCCCTGCCGGGACGCGGCAGTATAGCGACCCCGGCAGTCGGCGGGCGACGCCGTGCCCCACCGCCGGATGAGCGAGGGAGTCGATCGTGGTGCACGTGGAGCGTGACGGCGGCGAAACCCGCGGCTGGCGGGTGGAGCGGGATGCGGCGGGGCAGTGCCACGGCGGCCTGGCGCCGTTGGCCTGGACGTCGGACCCGGCTGCCGACGAGGCGGTGATCCGCGTCGCGGCGGCGGGCTTCAACTACAAGGACGCGCTCTGTTGCGCGGGCCATCCGGGCGTGATGCGGACCGCGCCGCTCGTGCCCGGAATCGACGTGGCGGGAACGCTCCTCGCGCCCGCCGCGGGCCTGCCGGCCGGGGCCGAGATCGTGGTGACCGGCAACGGGCTGGGCGAACGACGGGACGGCGGCTTCGCGACGCACGTGCGGGCGCCGGCTGACGCGGTGATCCCGCGGCCGGCTGGACTCTCCGCCCGCGACGCGATGACGCTGGGCACCGCCGGCCTGACGGCCCTCCTGGCCTGCGATCGGCTCGCGGCTCTCGTCGACCCGCGGCATGCCGTGGCCGGCGAAGCATGGCTGGTGACGGGCGCGAGCGGAGGCGTCGGCATGCTGGCCGTGGCCGTGCTCGCAGCGTCCGGCCGGACGGTCGTGGCCTGCACCCGAAAGCCGGCCGCCGCCGGGCCGCTCGCCGCGCTGGGCGCCGCCCGGGTGGTGGCACCGACCGACATCGTCGATCCCGCTCCCAAGTCGCTCGTCACCGGCCGCTGGGCCGGCGTCGTCGACACCGTGGGCGGAGCGCTGCTCGCCGAGATTCTCAGGGGAGTGCGGACCGGTGGCGCGGTGGCGGCGATCGGGATGGCGGGCGGCGCCGACCTGGTGACGACGGTGCATCCCTTCATCCTCCGCGGCGTGACGCTCGCGGGCATCGACGCCGCCACCCTGCCCTCACAGGACGACCGGCGGCAGTTGTGGGGGAGGCTGGCCGACCTGGAGCCCGGCGTTCACGGGCGGTTGCCGGTGACCGAGCTGCGGCTCGACGAGGTCGGAGATCATGCCACGCGGATGCTCCGCGGGGAGACGGTCGGACGGGCGGTGGTCTTGCCATGAGCGGGACGCACGCCATCAACCTGTCGACGGCCTGGGAGCCGCCTGATCCGGCCCTCGGCCGCGGGGCATGGACGCGGCGGTTCGGCATGCCGGCCGGCACCGGCCCCGGCGATCGCGTCTGGCTGGTGATCGAGGCCGCGACGAACTGCGAACTGGCGCTCGGCGGCGAGCCGCTCCCGGGCGCGGTGGCCGGCCGACCCTGGCGGCACGACGTGACCGGCCGGCTCGGGCCGCGCAATGAACTCGTGCTCGTGCCGGGTGCGACCATCGCCGGTGAGCCCGCCGAGCCCTCGGCGCATGGCCGCCGGCCGCTGCCCGCGGCGGTCGGCAGCGTCCGGCTCGAGATCGAGCCCGACGCCTCGGGGCGCGCGTGAGTGACGGTTCGTGCTTGACGGTGGGGCGCGACCACGGGTACGACACGGATCACGGGGCCGTCGAACGTCGGCGGCGTCGCGTCACGAGGAGCAGAGCGACCATGTCGGTCATTCGAGTCGGAAGCACGGGCAAGTACGCGGACGGCTGGGAACAGATTTTCGGCGGCGCGGGA
>JBILOA010000078.1:0-6975 GCA_044374735.1 Pirellulales bacterium
GCTTGTCGGGCTCCTCGGCCACGATCACCTGCCCGCCCCCGGTCTTGAGCGCGAGCTCCACCGCCTCGGCCAGCCGGCTGCGGCTCTCCTCGCCGGGCACGAGCCGGTCGATCACGACGTCGATCGTATGCTTGAGCAGCTTCTCGAGCGCGGGCGGATCCTCGACGCGGCAGACCGCGCCGTCGACCCGGGCCCGTGTGAAACCCTGCCGCACGAGGTCGGCGAACAGGTCGCGATGTTCCCCCTTGGCATCCCGCACGAGTGGCGCCAGGAGCATCACCCGCTTCCCCGCGCGGGCCGCCAGGATCCGTTCCACGATCTGATCCCGCGGCTGGGCCTCGAGCACCGCGTCGCAGGTCGGGCAGTGGGCGGTGCCCACGCGGGCGTAGAGCACCCGGAGAAAATCGTGGATCTCGGTCATCGTCGCCACGGTCGAGCGGGGGTTGGTGCCCGCCGACTTCTGCGCGATCGAGATCGACGGGGAAAGCCCCGTCACGGCATCGACGTCGGGCCGCGGCAGCTGCCCGAGGAACTGCCGGGCGAACGTGGAGAGACTCTCGACATACCGCCGTTGCCCCTCGGCGTAGAGCGTGTCGAAGGCGAGGCTCGACTTGCCCGAGCCGCTCACCCCCGACAGGCAGACGAGCCGGCCGCGCGGAATCCCGACCGTCACGTCGCGGAGGTTGTGCTCGCGGGCACCACGGACGACGATCGGGGGGACGTGCATGCGGAGGCGGGGGGCGGAGACGCGGGACGCCGGGCCGCGCAGCGGCGGCAACCTCTAAGGATAGGCGTTTGGCGGCGGCACGCGGGCGGCTGTCGCTGGACAGGCCGCGGGGGCTGCCGTACCATCGAGTTTCCCGAGGGAAACGGTCCGCCGTGCCCCTCACGGGGCGGTAGCTCAACTGGGAGAGCGCGGCGTTCGCAATGCCGAGGTTGGGAGTTCGATCCTCCTCCGCTCCATCTTCAGGGCGGCGGGGCCATCCATGGCCCCCGCCGCCCTGCCGGCCCTCCGGCCGGCGGTCGCACCTCCGGGCTCCCGTGGGCGTGCGCGGGGTGGCGCACTTCGTCTTTTTGGACGAATCGAGCCCGCATTGGTTGAAGCGAGGCCGACTGGCGCCGCTTCGTTGGTATTCTTGAGCGGGTCTCGAGGGTCCGGTGATGGCGACTGACTCCGGCTTACTGCCGGCTTCCGCGGCGGGCGACCGCTCCACCGAACTCATGCTTCGCGTTCGCGACGGTGACGTCGCGGCATTCGCCCAGCTCGTCGAGCTCTGGCAGGACCGCCTCGTCACGCTCTTCCTCCACCAGACCGGCGACCACGCCCTGGCCGAGGATCTCGCCCAGGAGACCTTCATGCGGGTCTACCGGGCCCGCGACCGCTACCGCCCCACCGCCAAGTTCACCACCTGGGTCCACACGATCGCCAACAACCTCTGCAGCGACCTCCGGCAGCGGGCTTACCGGCGGCTGGAGCGGGGCGTGCCCCACGCGGTGTCGGCGTCGTCGAGCGCCATCGGTCTCGACCAGCTGGCCGTCGCCGCCAGCGGGTCGCTGCCCGCGCGGATGGCCGACCGGGGCGAGCTGCAGCAGGTCGTACGGCAGGCCCTGGCCGGCCTCAACGACCGGCAGCGGATGGCCGTGCTGCTCGCCAAGTTCGAGCAGTGCTCCTACGAGGAGATCGCCGCGGCGATGGGGCTCTCGGTGCCGGCCGTGAAGTCACTCCTGTTCCGGGCCCGGGATCACTTGCGCGACGCGCTCGCGTCCTACCTCGAACCTTAGGCCGCCATGGAGACGACGCCCCACGGCGCCGAGTCGGTTCCGGAACCCGCCGGTCGCGCGAGCGGCCCGGCCGGCGATCTGGGCGACGTCTGGCAGATGCTCGACGCCCTGCCGACCGTGTCGGCCGGCGTGGACTTGGCGGCCACCACCGTCGACCTCGTGGCGGCCAAGGTCGCCGGCGCCGCCCGGAGCCGTGATCAGGAACCGGTCGGCTGGGGCGGCTGGCTCGCCCGGGCCGTGCTCGTGACCGCGGCCCTGGCTGGCGGGCTGGTGGCGGGCCGCGCGACCGCGCCCGACCCCGAGCGGTGGGTGCTCGAAAAGCTCCCCCTGATCGAGCACGTGGGCCTGCTCCGCGAGGCCGGGAGCGTCGAGTTTCTCGAGGCCTTGGCCGAGCGGATGGCCGCCAGCCAGGGGCCGCCGCGCTGGCTCCGCTACGGTCGCGACCAGCAGTCGTTGCGAGACGAAGCCCGCGAGTTCGACGCGGCCGTGAAGCGCCTCGAAGCCGACGCGGCCGCCCAAGCCCGTGGCACCGACGTGGTCGAGACGCGGCGGCGCCAGGTGACGAAGCTGCCCGCCGACAAGCAGGCCGACCTCGAGCGGGCCGCCGAGACGTTTCGCGGGCTGTCGAGCATCGATCGGCGGGAGCTCACGGCCGTGGCCGCGGCGCTCGCCGACCCGACGAACGGGCGGCTGCGGGATGCGGCCCGGACATGGCACCTGATCCTGGCGGCCATGAACCCCGTGTTTCGGCGCTCGGTGGTCGAAATGCCGGCCGAGGAAAGGCTGGAGATGCTCGAGCGGTCGCCCGGTCGGCCCCGTGAGGATTTCCGCGACCGCCGTCCCGGTGAAGGGGGCGGCGAGGAATGGCGTCCGCCGCCGTTCGGGCCGCCCGGCCCGCCTCAGATCGGTCCGCCGAGACCGGGCAGCGGTCCCGGCCGCCCCGGTGAGCGGCTGCCGGGAGGGATCCCCGGGCCGCCCGGATTCAGGCCCCCGCCGCCCGCAGCCGATCCTCGGGAAGCTCCCGCACAAACTCCAGCACCGCCGCGTTGAACACGGCGGGCTGCTCAAGCGGAACCATGTGGCCCGCCGCCGGCACGATCAGCAACCTGGCCCGCGGGATGATCGCTTCCGCCGCCTGGAGACAGGCCGGCGGCGTGATCGCATCCTCGGCGCCGGTCACGAGCAGGGCCGGCGCCCGCAGTCGCCGCAGCGGCTCGGTCATGTCCGGCCGTGCCCCCAGCACCCCAAGCGCCGCCTGCACGGCCTCCACCCGCTGCCCCATGATCGTCGTGCGCAGCCGCGACTCGAGCTCGGCGCGGCCGGCGGCGGTGCGAGCCTCCGCGGAGTCGGCGAGCAGCCGCGGCACCATCGCGTCGGCCAGGATGCCCAGGCCCAGACGTCCCACCTTCGCGGCGAGGTCGGCTCGTCCGGCCCGGGCTTCGGCCGAGTCGGCCTCGAGCCGCGTGTCGACGAGGATCAGGGCGGCCACGCGGTCGGGATGCCGGGCCGCGACGTGCTGGGCGACGTAGCCCCCCATCGAGATCCCGCAGATCACCGCCGGCCCGCGCACGTGCAAGGCGTCGAGCACCGCCACGACGTCGTCGGCCCAGGCGGCGATGCTCTCCGGCAACGCTTCGTCGCTGGCTCCGAAGCCCCGCAGATCCGGGACGATCAGGCGAACCTGCTCGGCCAGCGGCTCCTGGAGCGCCCACATCGAGTGGTCGAGCGGGAAGGCATGCAGCAGGACCAGCGGGATGCCGGAGCCGGCGGTGTGCACGGCCAGCCGCGCGTCGGCCACGGCGACTTGGTGCGTGCCCGACGGGGGCGGATGGTGCGGGCTGGTCACGGCGCGGCGGCCCCCTTCAGTCGGGCCCTGAACCGCTCCTCGTTGCGGCGGACGAGCAGGCTGTGGGGCTCGTGTCGAACCGCCAGCGCCTGGACGCGGACCGCCCGCTCCAGTTCGCCCGCGGCGGCGTGGCAGTGGGCGAGCGTGTCAAGGTAGCTCGCGTTGTCGAAGGCCTCCTCGAGCGATTGCCGCGAATACCGCAGCGCCTTGGCGACGTCTCCCTCGGTGTTGGCCACGAGCCAAGCGTATTCGTTCTTGGCGTTGGTGTCGTCGGGGAGGGCGCGGATCTCCTCCTCGATCGCCTCGGTCGCGCGGGCCACGCGCGCGGCCGCCTCGGCCTTTTGCATCGGCGTGCTGTCGGCCAACGAATACAGGGCGATGAGCGTGTCCACCTCCTTCGGATAGTGACGCAGCGACTCCTCCAGCAGTCTGCGGCGGGCTGCCGGATCCTCCGTCGCGCAGGCTTCGAAGAACAGCATCCGTGCGCGGGTTGCCCGCGGGTCGCGATCGAAACGCATCAGCGCCTCGGCCACCTCGTCTTCGGGGGCGGCGAGCACCTCGCGGAGCATGGCGGCCGCCTCGGCGTCCCGCTGCCGGTCATGGAGAAACTCGGCGGCGGAGGTCGCAGCGAGGGCCCGCTGGACGAGCATCGCCCCCGGGGTGTCGCGGACGGTTTGATACTCCCGCAAGGCCCAGTCGTCGGAGCCCCAGTGGGCCAGGAGCATCGCGGCGTGGAGCCGTTCCGCGAGGCTGTTGTCTTCATCGAGCCGGCGCTTCGCCACCGCGGCGAGGGCCGCGGCCTTGTCCCCGGCCGCCGGTTCCGCGGCCCGCGACCTCCAGGCCACCGCTGCCGCATAGGCGAGCACGGGCGACACCGCCGGGTCGGCCAGCCGTGCCCCCACAAGGTCGACCGCCTCGGGCAGGCCGTGGGTCGCCAGCCACTGGAGATCGGCGGCCACTTGCTCGTCGGGCTCGGCCTCGTCGACGCCGCTCGCGAGGATCGACTTGGCTTCGGCGAGAGCCGCCTCCCGACGGCCGCCCGTGGCGAGCATCTGCACCAGGCAACGGCGGAAGATCCGGCTCGTGCGCTCGATCCCGAGCCGTTCGGCCTGCGGCAGTCCGGACGGCTCGTCGTCCCCGCCGACGACATCGGCCTTGCCGAGCGCCTCGACGGCGGCGTCGAGGGCCGCGGCCGATTCATCCGGCTCGGCGGCCTGCGAAAAGCCGACCACCGCGCGGAGAAACCGGGCCGCCGGCCGGCGGCTGCCGCCGAGCCCGGCGAGGATCCGCGGCGCCATGCCGGTCCAGGCTGGATCGTTGGGCTGCCATTCCCGGGCCAAGAGCGCCGCGCCGATCCGCGACCCCGCCGCCGTCCGCTCCAGCCGCACGATCCGCGCGAGCGGTTCGACCCCGGCGTCGTCGTCGAGTCGCAGCAGGCGGTGCATGACCTGCACCCGCTGGTCGAAACGGAGCGTGCCGAACCGCTCGAGCAGGGCCACGGCCTCCGGAGCATCCCCGTCGACGGCGAGCGGCAGCGACTCCACCAGCCAGCGGGCCCGCAGGGAGATCTCGAGATCGGTGCTGGTCTCGGCCGCCGTCAGGAGCGCGTCGGCCGCCCCGGCGCCCAGCGCTGCGAGCCGGCCGCTGGCCACCTCGCGCACGGCGTAGTCGGGGTCGCCGAGTTGGGCGACGAGCGCGTCGATCTCCGCGACGGATGCGGGAGCGTCGGGATCCAGCGCGGCTGCCACCGAAGTGGTGGCCGCCACCAAGCCGGCCACGCCGAGCCCCATCAGACTCCAGAGCGCCGCGGCCCTGACCGCGGATCTGCCGCCCTGCGTCGAGTTGCCGGCCGCGCCCATGACTGCAAGCCTACGCCTGGCAGACCGGGGGGGGCAAGCGTCAGCCGGCGTCGGGATCGATGCCGAGGTCGCGGATCGTGACCAGCGACTCCAGCGGGATTCCCCGGGCCGCGAGGGCCTCGCGGCCTCCGGCGAGCCGGTCGATCACCGTCACGAGCCGCTCCACCACCAGTCCGAACTCGACCGCGCGGTCGATCGCCAGGAGCGACGAGCCGCCCGTGGTGACGACGTCTTCCACGATCACCACCCGTTGCCCCGGTTCGACGGGGCCCTCGATGAACCGCTGCAGTCCGTGCCCCTTGGGCTCCTTGCGGACCATGAAGCCCTTGAGTGGCAGGCCCGCGACCCCCGCCATCGTCACGACCGCGGCCGTGATCGGGTCGGCGCCGATCGACATCCCGCCGACCGCCGCGGGCAACGTGCCGTGAGCCCGGAGCCGCTCCAGGATGACGCGGCCCACGAGCATCGCCCCGTGGGCGTCGAGCACCACCTGCTTGGCGTCGATGTAGAAGCTCGCCTCGCGGCCGCTGGCCAGCTGGAAGCGTCCCCGCCGCACGGCCCGCTGGGCGATCAGGTCGCGGAGCTCGACGTTCAGGTCGTGTGTGCTTGGATCGGGCATCGTGGGCGGGAGTATAGCGATCGGCCGCCGGCCCGGCGGTCTGCGAAAGCCCCTTTTTTTGACTCCCCCCGGCGGCCTCTTAGAATCGTTCAGAGTCTCGAAGTGTCCGGAGGACGGCCATGCGAATCGCCCGAGTCGGTCGTGGCGTCGCCGGCCGGATCTGCCGCTGGCTGGTCCTGGGGGCGGCCATGGTGCCGTTCGGCGGGGCCGCTTGCGGCGCGGATCCCGAAGCGGCCACCGAGACGGTGGCCCTGTCGCTGCGGCTCCCGATCACCGGCACCCGCGACGAACTGATCCGGGGGGCGATCCTCAGGCAACTCGACCGCCTCGAGCGGCGGCTGCCCGAACGCGGCCTGCTGGTCCTGCGATTCGACACGGAGGCGGCCGACGCCGGCGCCAGCGATTTCGGCCGAGCGCTCGACCTGGCGAGGTTCCTGACGAGTCCGCGGCTCGCGGGCGTGAAGACGGTCGCCTGGCTGCCCGACGGCGCGACCGGCCACGCGGTGCTCGCGGCGCTCGCCTGCGACGAGATCGTGATGGCTCCCGAAGCGGTGTTCGGGCCGGCGGCCGAGGCCGGGGCTGCCATCGACGAGGCGATGCGGGCCGCCTACCGCGAGATCGCGGCCCGGCGCCGCACGCTGCCGCCGGCGGTGGCCGTGGGCATGCTCGACGGCGGCGTCGAAGTGCTGCGGGTCTCGACCGACGCCGGTGAGGAGTTCGTGACCCGGGACGGGCTCAAGGCCGTGCGGGACCGGGCCGCGGTGGTGAACGTCGAGCCACTCGGGCCGTCGCCGCTGGCGCTCGCCGGCCGGCGGGCCCGGGAACTCGGGTTCGTCGCCAGGCTTGCCGGCTCGACCGCCGAGCTGGCC
>JBILOA010000079.1:0-6967 GCA_044374735.1 Pirellulales bacterium
CACCCGAGGGGCAGCGGGACTTCTTCGACCGCCACATCCGCCTGGCGCAGCAGGCGGGGTTGCCGCTGGTGATCCACACCCGCGAGAGCACCCGCGACTGCCTCGACATGCTCCGCGAGGCGGTCGGCCGCGGGCCGCTCGCCGCGATCCTCCATTCCTTCACCGGCACCGCCGCCGAGGCGGCCGAGGCGATCGACCTCGGCTTTTTCCTGGGCTTCGCCGGGATGGCCACGTTCCGCTCGGCGGCCGACCTCCGGGAGGTGGCCAAGACCGTGCCCCTCGAGCGGCTGCTCGTCGAGACCGACAGCCCGTTTCTCTCGCCGGAGCCGCTGCGGGGCAAGCGGAACGAACCGGCCAACGTCGTGCACACCGCGGCCTGCCTGGCCCTGGCTCGCGGGGAGCCGCTCGAAGCCTTCGCCGCGGCCACCTCCGCCAACGCCCGGCGCGTGTACCGCTGTCGCCCGGACGCGTAAGATCCTTCCGGTCCACGTCCACAGGAGTCGTCCGCCATGGTCCGCACGCCGAGCACGATGCTGCCCCTGGGCACCGTCGCCCCCGACTTCGATCTGCCCAACGTCGACGGCCGGATGGTCGATTACGCCGCCGCCGCCGGGCCGCAGGGCACGGTCGTGATGTTCATCTGCAACCACTGCCCGTTCGTGAAGCACGTGGCCGATGAACTGGCCCGGCTGGGGCACGAGTATCTGCCGCGCGGCGTCGGCTTCGCTGCAATCAGTTCCAATGACGTCGCGACGCATCCGGCCGACTCGCCCGAGCAGATGGTGGCCGAGGCCGACGAGCGGGGGTATCCGTTTCCCTATCTCTACGACGAGACGCAGGAGGTGGCGAAGGCCTATCATGCCGCCTGCACACCCGACTTCTACCTCTTCGACGCCGCCCGGAAGCTCGTCTACCGGGGCCAACTCGACCCGAGCCGGCCTGGTGGCGACGTGCCCGTCACCGGCCGCGACCTGCGGGCGGCGATCGAGTCGCTGCTCGCCGGCAAGGGTGCGGTGGCGGAGCAGGTGCCGAGCCTGGGCTGCAACATCAAGTGGAAGGCCGGCAGCCACCCGGCCTATTTCAGCCCGTGAGGCTGCTCAACGCTTGCCGGGCTCGTCGGGGCGGGCGTTGCCGCGATTGGTAAATCGGCCGATGGCCTCGGTGTCGCCCGGCTCGAGCCGGGCCGCCCGGAGGTTCTCCCGCTGGATGGCCTCGTAGACCTCCTGGCGGTGCACCGGGATCTCGGAGGGCGCGTTGATGCCGAGGCGGACCTTGTCTCCCCGGATGTCCACGATCGTGACGACGATGTTGTCGCCGATCATGATGCTTTCGTCGCGTTGTCTGGAGAGCACGAGCATGGCAAGGTCCTTCGGATCATGGGATGCCGGCAGGCGCTCCGCGCCGCCGGACACCTTGGATTATGCACTCTTCCTGAGTGGCGGGCGTCCGCAAGTGAGTTCGTACTGGAGCGGAAGGTCGCCGCTCGCAACGACCTGACGGCCCGTACGGGCTTCGAGGTTGATGACGATTGGCGCCTTGAGATTGAGCGTGAGGGTGGTGTCGGTTTTGCCGACCACCACGACCACCTGGGCCTGGCTGATGTCGGCGATCGCCAGCGGCGTCAGCTCGCTGCGCGGGATCCGGACCTGATAGTCGGGGACGAACCGCCTGGGGCTCACCACGGCCACCGCCACGTCGGGGCGGGTGGTCGACTGGAGCCAGCCGAGCGCGTCGTTGGAGGAGTCGGCCAGCAGGGCCCACTCGCGGCAGTCTTCGAGCCCCGGCAGGCCGCTGGGAAACCGAAGGATGTCGCCGGCATCGATGTCGATGCGACCGAAACGGCTGGTGTTGATCCGCATGATGATGGCACTCCATTGCCTGGAGGAAACCGCCCCGGCCTTCCCGCCGGTCGTTCGGGCTCTCGCCCGCACCTCTACCATCGGCAGATGGGGAGGGCGGGGTGAAGAAAAAAGGTTTGGCGAATCGGGAAGGGTGGGGCAGACGCTGCCGGACCGGCAACGCGGGCCGATCGCGGGGTTTGGGCCGGCCGGTTGACCGGCGCCGGATTTCCGCTCAGGTTCAGCGGACAATCCGCGGCCGCATTCGCGGCCCCGCCCGCTCCTGGAGCCACCCGATGCGCCCGTCCGTCGTCTCGCTCGCCTTGCTCGTGGCCGGCTGCTCGACCGGCCGCTATGACGCCGACTACGCCAAGGCCCTGACGGCGTACCGCGCCGCCGCGCCCTTCGCCGTGCTCCAGCCGCAGCCGGCGACCTTCGCCGAAGGCCGCGTCTCGCTCAGCCTGCCGCTCGGATTCGTGGAGGTGGTGGACGGCCCGCCGGCCGTCGAAGGAGGTCCGCCCATCAAGCCCGACCCCAGCCGGCTGCGGCCTCCCTTTCTGGCCGAGTTGCCGGGGTACCGTGCCACGCACGAGCAGCGGGTCGCGGCCGAGGGAGGCGAGTTGCCCGTCGCCGTCGCGATCGGCGTGCTGCCCGGCGCGGACGAGCGAGCGACCGTCGAAAAGACGATTCTCGCGCAGGCCCGCGGCGATGAGGCCTTCAAGGACGGCAATCCGGTCTGGGCGGATCGCCGTGTCGAGCCGCGCGACGGCGGGCCCGGTGACTGGCGGGTGCTCACGCTCGTCGGGCCACAGGTTTTCGAGAGCGTCGTTGCCGGCAACCCGGAATACAAGCGGTGGGACGGCACCTGCGAGATCTGGCTGTCGGCCGACAAGCAGCAGGAACTGATCACGGTCCTGGCGTGGCGGGTGCCGGAAAAGGCGGCCGGCTCGCTCGCGGTTCCGTTGCCGCAACTGGCCGAGACGGTGGCCCGCACGGTTGCGATCGTGCCGTCCCAACCAGCCGCCGATGCCGCGGCGCCACAGCCCGAGCAACCCGTCGCGGCGCCGTGACCCGCCTCGTCGGCCCGGCGCGTCACCGCCACATCGGCTGCGCGGACCAGGCCGCCAGGGGGCCGAGCACCAGCAGCGGCAGCCAGGCGCCCAGCGACGGGCTCAGCAGGTCGCCCAGCGCGAAGGCGTGGGAGCCGAACACGACCAGAAAAAAGACGACGGTCATCGCCACACAGCCCCCGACGGCGGCGAAGATGCCCCGCCGGATCGGGCCCAGCACCAGCGGCATGCCGAGCAGCAGGAGGGCGAGGTCGAGCGCCGGGGCGGTGAACCGCGAGTGCACCCGCAGCGGGATGTCGGCCGCCACGCCCAGGCTCGGGTTGGCGATGGCCCGGACCAGGTCCACGGTCGCGGAGTATTGGCTCCAGTTGGAGGAGCCGATCAGTTGCTCGAAGGTGACGTCGCTGCAGACGAAGCACTGGCCAGGCTCCAGCCAGTCGGCCGCCTGCCGCGTGAGCACGACCGTCTGGCCGCCGCAGGTCAGGGGCCGGAGCCGGTCGATGTCGGCGGGTTCCTGCACCTGGGTGAGGAGGTAGCCGGCCGGGCGGGCTGCGTCGGCGGGCCGCCAGATGGCTTGGACGGCGGTGATCTGCGGCCCGTAGTCGCCAAGCTGCGGCGGCATCAGCAGGCTGGGCGCATCGATGCTGGTCGTGGCGGCCTGCGCGCCTTTGCCTCGGAACAGAATGTCGGTGCGATGGTCGTAGCGAGACTCGAAGGGCTGCAGCGCCTTGCCGTCGAGGTCCTGGGCGTTGCGGGCGAACGACTCGCGGATCTGCGGCAGCACGAGTTCGCGGTTGGCCGCCGCGATCAGACTGACGACGGCCGCGAACACGAGCACCGGCCGGGCGATCCGCCAGCGGGTCACGCCCGCCGCCAGGAGGGCGGTGAGCTCGTTGTGCCGCTCGAGCCAGGAAAGGGCGAACATCCCGCTGGCCAGCGTGATCACGGGGCTCGTGGCGTCGAAAAACCAGACCAGGCGGCAGCTGTAATAGGACAGCAGCAGGCTCGCCAGACTGCCGCTCTCGGCGGCATGCGTGATGAACTCCTCCATGTTCGTGAAGGCGTCGAACACGAAGTACAGGCCCGCCAGACTCACGAACACCACGACGAAGGCGTGGAGTTGGGCGCGGCCGATGTAGCGATCGATGAGCATGGCTGCTTGACGCGGTCGGGGCCACCGGGGAAGGTGGATGGCGTCGAAGGCCGCCCCGTGGGGGCGGGGACGGTACCGGGCGGGCCGTCAGAGCGTCAATCCGGGCCGGCCGCCGGGAAAGAGGGCGTTTGGTGAAGGGTTGGCTCTCACACCTGCGGTGGGCCGCCGGCCGGCTGGCGGGGCAGGGGCTCGACCTCGTCTGCCCACCCCAGTGCGTGTTCTGCCGGGCCGACGTCCCGGAGCCGCCGCCCGGGCCGGCGGTCGTCTGCGACGGCTGCGGCTCACGACTGGGCAGCGACGTCTCTCGCTGCTTGGCCTGCGGGAGTCCGGCGTCCTCGGCTGCCGACTGCCGGCGCTGCCGCGGCCGCTGTCGAGACTGGGACGGGATGGTGGTGCTCGCGGCCTATGCCGACGAGGTGCGGTCGGCCGTGCTGGCCGCCAAGCGGCCCGGGGGCGAGTTGCTGGCCGCCGGCCTGGCAACGCTCCTCGCGCAGAAACACGCCGGGCAGATCGCCGCCTGGAACATCGACCTGATCGTGCCGGTGCCGATGCATTGGACGCGACGCATGCTCCGCGGCACGAGTGCGGCCGACGGCTTGGCCCAAGGCGTCGCCGCTGCGCTCGATCTCCCCCGGCGGGCAGCGCTCGTCCGACGCCGGGCCACGCGAATGCAAAACGAGCTCGAGCCCGCCGCGCGGCGGACCAACGTGCGCGACGCCTTTCGGGCGACACCGCTCGTGGCGCGGCGGCGGGTGCTCGTGGTCGACGACGTGACCACCACCGGCGGCACCCTTTCAGCCTGCCGGCAGGCGCTGGTCGCGGCCGGAGCCGCCGCCGTCTACGCTGCTGCGGTGGCCCGGGCCGATGCGGCGGAGCCGGCGTCCGGGTGACGGTGTCGCTCGGATGGCCGGGGCGAGGGCGGCGGCGGGTCGCCCCAGACGGCGACAGGAGTGAGCAGGCAAGCATGGCGGAATCACTGCGGATCGGCACGCGAGGCAGCGGGCTGGCGCTCGCCCAGACGGGCTGGGTGGCGGAGCGGCTCCGCGCGCTCGGTCACGACGTGAGCATCGAGACCATCAGCACGCGGGGCGATGAGCGCGGCGACGTGCCGCTGCACACGCTCGGTGGCGACGGGGTGTTCATCCGGGAACTCGAGCGAGCGCTCCATGACGGGCGGATCGACCTTGCCGTGCACAGCCTCAAGGATCTGCCGACGGCGGCCAGCCCGGGGCTCGAGATCGGCTGTGTGCCCGTCCGGGCGTGTCCGTTCGACGCCTTCGTGGGCCGGGCCGGGGAAACGCTCGCCAGTTTGCCCGCGGGTGCGATCGTGGGCACGTCGAGCATCCGCCGGGTGGTGCAGGTGCGGGCGATTCGCCCCGATCTCGACGTGCGTCCGATTCGCGGCAACGTCGACACGCGGCTGCGGAAACTCGACGCGGGCGAGTACCGGTGCCTGGTGCTTGCGGCGGCGGGGCTGGAGCGGCTCGGCCTCGGGCAGAGGATTACCGGCCTGCTCGAACCGCCCGGGTTCTGGCCGGCGGTGGGGCAGGGAGCGCTGGCCCTCCAGATTCGCGCCGCCGACGCGGTGGTGAAGGCCGCGGTCGCGCCGCTCGACGACGCCGCCAGCCGGGCGGCCGTGGAAGCCGAGCGAGCCTGCCTGGCCGAGTTGTCGGCCGGTTGCCTGGCGCCGGTGGGGAGTTGGGGCCGCATGGACGACGACGGGAGGCTCGTGCTGGCCGCGCGGGTGCTCGAGGAGCGGGATGGCCAGGTGCGACACGTCACGGCCGAAGAAGCGGTGTCGCTGGGCCAAGCCGGGCGGCCTGCCGGGGTAGATCTGACCACCGCGCTCGGCCGCCGCGTGGCGGCGTCGCTGCTCGAGTCCGGTGCCGGACCAATGCTGGAGCGGATGAGGCAGCCGTTCGCCTGACCGCCAGCGAACGCTTTCGCGAGGCTGTCGCCCCCGCGGAAGAGCGGCAAAACCGCGGCGAGCTGGAGCCCCCCTTGTCGGTTGTGTCAAAGTATTTGATAATCGTGAACAGTGATCGATGAGCGGCCCTTTTTCCCGCAGGCGAAAGCCAAAGAGGCGTTCGGTGCGGAGCATGTGAAGTTTGTTCCCGTCCCCCCTCGATGGCGGCTGATCGCCGCGGAAAGCCAGGAGTCCCATGCCCATCAAAGTCGTGATCGCGGATGATCATGAGGTCGTGCGCCGCGGTCTTGTGAGTTTGCTGGCTGGCTCGGAAGTCAAGATCGTCGGCGAGGCCGCCAGCGGCGACGAGGCGGTGAAGGTGACCAAGAAGCTCAAGCCGGACGTCGTCTTGCTCGACATTCGGATGCAGGGAAAGGACGGGCTTGCCGCCCTCGAGAAGATCCGGGGCGAGATGCCCAACGTCCGCTGCGTGATGCTCTCGACCTTCGACAATCCGACCTATGTCGCCCGGGCGGTGGCCGCCGGTGCCCACGACTACATGCTCAAGGGCTGCACCCGCGCGGAACTCATCAACTCGATCACGGGTGCCGCGTCCGGCCAGTTGCCGATGCGGGCCGGGGAACTCCGCCGCGTCGCGACCACCATGGCCAACCGGCTCGCTACCCCCGATCCGGACATCCCGCTGACCCAGCGGGAGACCCAGGTGCTCCGCCACATGGCGCTCGGCCTCTCGAACAAGGAAATCGCCCAGTCGCTGACGATCAGCGTCGAGACCGTGAAGGAACACGTCCAAAACATTCTGCGGAAGATCGCGGTCGGCGACCGGACTCAGGCCGCCGTCTGGGCCGTCCGCCGCGGGCTGGTCTGACTTCACGGCTTCGCGGCCATCCATCTTCACGGCTGCCGGGGCATCCCTGCCCCCTGCAGCCTTGCCGGGCCTCCGCCCGGCGGCCGCACCTCCGGGCGGCCGTGTTCGTAC
>JBILOA010000080.1:0-6965 GCA_044374735.1 Pirellulales bacterium
GAAGGAAGCTGTTCAGTCTAACTTTCCGTGGAAAAAGTCATCCTTGACCTTTTTCCACTTGGCCGACCGGTGGAAACGCCGAGGGTTTCCACGGTCGGCTCTCGTCGCATCCTGCTCCGGCAGACGCCGCGCGGTGGAGCGATTCAAAAATCCGAGCGAAAAACCCGGGGCTGGTGGTCCCGCGCGACGGCGAGCCTGCGTCAGAGCCAGCCGATCGGATCGTGATCCTCGGCGGCCACCAGCGTCTCGAGCCCGGGCACTTCCGCCGCGAGCCGGCGGCCGAGCTCGGCCATCGCGAAGTGTTCGCTCGCGTGATGGCCCACCGCGATCACGGCCAGACCGGCCGCCCGCGCCTCGAGAGCCTGATGGAGCTTGATCTCACCCGTCACGAGCGTCGTGCAGCCGGCCGCGGCCACCTGGCCGACGAGATCACCGCCGCTGCCACAGACGATGCCCACCCGGCCCGCCGCCCGGTCGCGGTCGCCCACGATCTGCACACCGGCCGCATCGAGCGTGCCCGCGAGCAGGCGGGCCAGCGCCGCCACGGTCGGGTCGCCCGGCGCCGAGCCCATCCGGCCGAACCCGACGGCGGGATCGCTGCCGTCGGGAGCGATGGGGCGGGGCTCGGCCAGCCCGATCAGCGCGGCGAGCTGGTCATTGATGCCGCCGGCGGCCGAGTCCCAGGCCGTGTGGCTGCTCCACACACCAGAGCCCGCCCCGACGAGCGCGAGCAGCACGCGCCCGGTGCCGGTCTCCGGCGTGATGCGGCCGATCGGGCGAAAGGGCAGCGGGTGGTGCGTGACGACCAGATCGATCCGCGCACGGACCGCCTCGGCCGCCACCTCGGGCGTGAGTGTCAGGCAGGTGAGCACCCGCCGCACCTGCGGGTCACGCGGGGCGACGAGCAGACCGACCGAATCCCACTCGGCCGCGAGCCGCTCTGGCGCGATCCGTTCGAGCGCGGCGACGACGTCTGGGAGGCTGGGCATGCCGACAGGATACTATTGGAGCGGTCGGCGGTCCGGTGGCCGTCGCCCAATACCCCCGGTCTTCGGTCATGGAAACAGCCCGCCTCTCGCTGCCTGCCACGGCGTTGGCCCGTGATCTGCGGCGGGCGTTCCGGCTGGCACGCGACCTGGGCTGCGGCGGGATCGAACTCGACGCCCGCCACGGGCTGGATCCCGCCGAGATGTCGCAGACCGGTCTGCGGCAGATCCGCAAGTGGCTCGGCGACGAGGGGCTCGTCGTCTCGGGGGTCGCCTTCCAGACCAGGGGCGGCTACGGCGACGCGGAGCGGCTCGAGCCGCGGATCGCCGCCACGAAGGGGGCGCTCAAGCTTGCCCACGACCTGGGCGCGGGCGTGGTCACGAACCACATCGGTGAGATCCCGGCCGACGGCGACTCCGCCGAGTGGCGGCTGCTGGTCGATGTGCTCGCCGACATCGGCACCTGGTCGCAGCACGTCGGCGCGAGGCTCTGCGCCGAGGCGGGGCGGGCTGCGCCCGCCGACTTGAAGAGGCTGATCGCGGCCCTGCCCGAGGGGGCGCTCGCCTGCGACCTCGTGACCGGATCGCTCGTCGTGCATGGCCACGATCCCGCCGCCGCGGTGACCGCGCTCGGGGATCACGTGCGGGCCGTGCACGCCACCGACGCGGTGGCTGGACCCTTCGCCGGCCGCGGCCGGGCGGTGATCCTGGGGACGGGCCAGGTCGAGTTCGCGAGTGTGTTCGCCACGCTCGCGGAGCGGGGCTATCGGGGTTGGATCGGTCTGGAGCCCGTCGAGCCGCGGGAGGCGGCAGCCGAACTGGGCGCCGCGATAGACTTCCTGCGGGCGCTCTAGGGCAGGTTCGGGGCCACTTCACCCGGTCTTCGGCCGGGAGTAGGTTCTGGCGGCATGCGTGCTTAGCCCCTTGTCTGCCGCCTGACCGCCTGGACGATGCTCGTCCTCTGCGGCCTTGTCGCCTCGGGCCTGCCACTGCCGCCAAACGGGGAACTCGACGAGCGGCTCACCGCCTCGCGTGTTCATTTCCCGCCGTTGGCGATACCGTGCCCGGGCGTAGGCGGAATCGAGGCCAATGTGCAGGGAGGTTGAGATGCCAGAGCGAAAGGTCGCCGTTGTGACAGGGTCTGCCACGGGCGTGGGCGCCGCCACGGTGCTGGGCCTGGCACGCCGCGGGTACGACGTCGTCATCAACTACACGAAGAGCGAGGCCGAAGCCGCGGCATCGGCCGCAGCCTGCGCCGAGGCTGGTGCCGACACGCTCGTGGTGCAGGCCGACGTCGCCGATGACGCTGCCTGCCGCAGGATGGTCGGCGCCGCCGTCGATCGCTGGGGACGCATCGACGCGCTCGTGAACAATGCGGGCCGCACGTCGGTTGCCAGCATGGCGGGCTGGGAAGGGATCGATGCGCAGGTCTTCCACGACATCTATGCCGTGAATCTGATCGGCGCCTTCCAGATGATCCGCGCCTGTGCGCCGGAGCTGAAGAAGTCACGGGGGGCGATCGTCAACGTCTCGTCGATGGCTGGGGCGCTCGGGATCGGCACCTCGGCCCCCTACATCGCCTCCAAAGGAGCGCTCAACGCCCTGACCCTGAACGTGGCGAGGATGCTCGCACCGGATGTGCGGGTGAATGCCGTGTGCCCGGGCCTCATTCTCAGCCGTTGGTTTGCGAGCGGAGCCGGCGAGGGCGGCATGGAGTTGCTGAAGAGCCAATACGAACGGGCCGTTCCGCTGGAGCGGGCCAGCACTCCGGCGGAGGTTGCCGACGCGGTCATCTGGTTGATCGATGGTGCCGCAACGATGACGGGTGAACTGCTGCTGCTCGATTCGGGCATGCATCTCGGCAAGGGGTTGTCCAAAGGTGGTGTCTAGGGACCGCACGGCCCCTTGAGGCCCATGGCTCGCGTTGGTGGCGGATGCATCTCGAGGATAGGATCGGGCCCGGGTGAATCCTCGAGGACACAACGTGACAATCAGCGTGGCGATCATCGGCGGCGGGCCGGCGGGCCTGACGCTGGCTGCGGCGTTGGCCCAGCAGGGCGGGTTCGAGATCGCGGTGTTCGAGCGCGCCGACGACCACTCGAGCGCCGAAACCTACAACCCCGATCGCAGCTACACGATCGACATCACGGGCCACGGTCTGCGTGCGGCCCGCTTCATCGGCATCACCGACCGTTTCGATGCCGGGCTCATTCACTTCAAGGGGCTGAGAATCGCCCCCCATCCTTGGCTGCGTCGGCTCGGGGCCGGCTTCGCGGAGGAGCCCTATCACGGCAGGGGCTGGACGGGGAGCCGCGGTGACATCTGCCGCTGTCTTCAGGCCCATCTCTCTGAGCGGCATGCAGATTCCGTGGCCCTCCACTTCGGAACGCAGGCGACGCTCGTCGATGCCGGGCAGCCACAGCTCCGCATCGCGCCGCGGGGTGACGGGGCCGGCGAGCTGCGACGGTTCGATCTGGTCGTGGGCTGCGACGGTGGCGGCAGCGGCGTGCGGCAGTCCATCGCCGAGCAGGCCAGCGGGTTTGCAGTCGAGGGAGCCGATCTGGGCAACCACTCCCTGATGCTGCATCTGGACCAGCACCTCGACGAACTGGATCCGCAGTACCTTTATGTCCTTGCGGTCCATCCCGTGACGGCCGTAGCCGGGGCGATCAACGGCCCCGGAGGGCCCGCGGATCCGCGGTGGTTCTGCCAAATCGGGTTCAGCGGCACGAAGCGGTTCGACTCCGCCGCGGATGCCGGTCGTTTTCTCGACGGGGCGCATCCGCTGCTGCGGCATTTCGCCTCCGATACAAAAGTGGAGGAGTTCAGCCAGCGGCAGTGTCTGCCGACCGGCAAGACCAAGCGGTGCTCGTCGCTCGTGGCCGGGCGGGTGGCGCTGCTGGGCGATGCCGGTGCTCCGGTGCCTCCCGTGGGCCAGGGGGTGAATGCGGCCATGGAAGGCGCGACGGTGCTCGCCAAGTGCCTGCACGAGCATCGCGATTCGTTGGATGCTGGGTTGGCGGCCTACGCGGCCACGTGGGGCCGGGAAACCGATGCGCTGCGGCAGATTGCGATGACGGTGGACCTTTCACAAACCACGACGCCCTTCCGGATCCTCCTGGCCTCGTTCCTGGGTTACTCCGGCTTGAGGCTCGCCAAGCGCGAGGACCTCAGTTATGCCGAGGCCTGGGAGACTTTCCGCCGCGGCGAAGACCGCATCAGACGCACGCCGCTGGGGCTGGTGCTGCCTCGCCGTCGCGGTTGACCGGGCGATCAAGGCGCTCCTCCGGGCGGCTCCAGCCCGAATGCGCGGCGGGTCGATGGGCAGGCTCACGCGTGCGACGATCCTATAATTTCCCGCCCGATTATGATAATGAAGCCGGCTTGGGCTTGATTGCCCGCCTTGCTTCCGTACCCCCAAGAGCGCGGGCAGACACCGCCTCACCGATAACGCCTTGTGGATGACCATGGCTCGCAAACCTCAGCAAGACCGCAGCGCTCGTTCGATGGCCAAAATGCTTGACGCAGCCGAGGCCATTTTCGCAGAGGGCGGGGATGGCGCCCTCACGGTGGAAGCCGTCGTCAAGCGCGCGGAAACATCGGTCGGGAGCTTCTACAGCCGGTTCGGCGACCGCGACGGCCTGCTCCAAGCAATGCACGAGCGGTTTCTCCTGCGGCTCGGAGGCGCGGCGCACGTGGCGGTCGCAGCAGCCGGCAACGAAAAAACCCTGGCGGGCGCGATCGAGGTGTTCCTCTCGCACGTCTTCACCGCCACGCAGGAGTACCGCAATTCAGCCCGCTTCTTCGTTCTCCACCGTTCGGCCGACCCGAACCTGCGGGCCCAAGGCATTCGGGCGAACGCCGTGTTCGCCACCATCTTCAACGCGCTCGTGCTGAGCCACCGCGAGGAGATCGCCCATGCCCACCCGGCGATCGCGGCCGACGTGACCTGGCGGCTGGTGTATGCGGCTTTAGCCCAGCAGATGATGTTCGACGACGACGAAGTCAGCGGCGCGCCGATGACCATCCCGGCGTTGGTGCACGAGATCACTTGCTGTCTTGCGGCCTACCTCACGGCAGGCTCGGGGAAACGCTGATCGCATGTGCCTGCAGATCGGGTGCCCGGTCGCGCACGGCCCGTCGGCAAGATCGGCAAAAAACGCCGGAACCAAACACCGGGCACCCGCATAGCAAAGCCTCTGCTGTCGGGCTTCCACGGGAGTTTGGCCCTCTATTGGTTAGGCGATTGCGAGATTGCCTTGCCCCCGGGCGGGTTGTCGGCTGGATCCGGCCCAGCGCAGCCCCGTATCGCGATCCTCTTGTTTCTCAGCGCTTTTAAAGGCTTTTGGCCATCTTTGCGGCCAAAATGGCAGGCGTTTTAGGGTTGAGCGAGAGTCCCGACAGAAATTGGTGCGCAAAAAACTTGCCCCGACCGAAATGAAACGTATCCTCCACTTACGCAGAGTGCGCGCTCGCTTTGTTTTCACAGAAAGGCTTTGGCAATGGTTCGCCCCATCTGGTTTCGGTCGGCTTCTCCCGTTCGCAAGCATGCCAACCGTGTGGCCCGCCGGGTCCAGAGGCAGTTCGACCTCGAGCGTCTCGAGCAGCGGACGGTGATGGCGGCGGAGAGCGTCATTTTCCCCGGCCCCGAATATGCATCCCAGCAGACAGAGCTGCGGCCGTTGGATGTGATCAGGAGCCAGAATGGCGTGCTCGAGGCCAACGTGAGGATGGTCACGGCGGGCTTCAACTCCAATCCGATCCTCTACGGCGGGCAGCAGGTCTACAGCAGCCTCCCGGATGAAGACCGTGACTACAACTCCTACGCCAGCGGCGACACGCTCAAACTGAACCTCGTGAATGATCTTGCCGTTGGCCACGATCCCTCGAATCCAGTCTTCACGACCAATTTCCACTACCACGGTTCGCACGCGCCCGACCTGAGCCAGGCGGACAATGTCTATGTCCACATCATGCCAGGCGAGATGGTGCCGATCCAAATCCCGATCTCCACCTACGAAAACAGCGTAGGTGCCAACTGGTATCACCCGCACGTGCACGAGCAGACCAAGCCGCAGGTTGAGGGTGGCTTGGCCGGCATGATCATGGTCGGCAATCCGCTTGAGCCGTGGCCCCAGTACAAGGACGAACTCACGCAGGTGAACCTGGTTTTCTCGGAGGTGAACATCACCCCAGATGGCCAGTACAAAATGTTGACCGGCTCTGGCACCAGTTCGTACTACGGTGACGGCTACACCGAAGGCTGGCAGAAGCGGGTCAATGGCCAGATGAATCCGATCATCCGCATCCGCCCCGGTGAGACGCAGGTCTGGAACATGGGCCAGTTCGGCGCCCGTGGTGCCACGAACTTCGTCATCGCCGACGACAATCTGCAAAACCCTTGGAATGCCACGATTCTTGCCCGGGACGGTGCCAGCGCATTCGTCCATCCGTACAACTTGGATCTCAGCGCCAGTGAACTACGGATGAACGACATCTCCGCGCTCACCGTGCTCAGCCCGGGCAACCGGATGTCGATGGCGGTGACCGCCCCCACGACCCCGGGCACCTACTACTTCATGGACGGATGGGGCGGCGAAGAGGCGCGGGTCAACGCAAGCGGCGAAGGCTACTACTACGTGCTGGCGACCCTCGTCGTGGAAGGGGAACCCGTCACCACCGCGGCACCGGTGTTTGCCCCTCAGGAGGCAGACCCGCTCTGGAAGGAGACGCCGGACGTCATTCGCACGTTCTCGCTGGAGCAGTTGCCTCAGATGGAGGACGGTGGGGTCATCAACATCGACAACTTCTACATCAACGGTAAGAAGTTTGGCGAAGGGGTCATGCCCCAACTTGAGATCGGGACGGTCGAGGAGTGGACGATCCTCAACGCCGGCCCGCTCAATCATCCGTTCCACATCCACCAGGGTGTGTTCATCGTCACGAAGATCAACGGCTTCCCGATCGATCCCAGCATAA
>JBILOA010000118.1:0-6036 GCA_044374735.1 Pirellulales bacterium
TCATGCTCTGCCCTTCCTCGACACTCACGTGTTGCATCGCCTCGTGGAGCGCATCGAGCTGCGGCTTCTTCAGCTTCGACGGCGACTGCCGCGGCGCCAGCTGGGCCTCGGCGAGGATCTTGTCGGCTCCCTCGCTGCCCACGCCCGCGAAGGTGGTGGTGAGGAACTGCCGCAGGCTGCGGGCATCGCTCTCGCCGGCCAGCTCGCCCAGTGCCTCGCGGCTGATCCGCTGGGCCGCCACGCCCCCGCCGAAGGCGAGCGCCGCCTCGATCAAGAACGGGTTGCCGCGGTAGACGCTCGGCGGCCGGGTGGCGGCGGTGAAGAACTCGCCCGGCACCACCTGCCGCAGGCCCGCCAGCAGCCGCTGCTCCCCGATCGGCACGATGCAGTCGGTGGCCGGGGGCGGAATCCGCGTCTCCTGGATCGCCTTGAACAGCGCATCCGCCTCGCCTCGGCCGAGCTTGGCAGTGGTCGCCCGGGCGGAGAGCTTGGCCGAGTCGCAGATCTTCCGGGCGGTGCCGTGGGAGACGCGGGAGAACGACTGGGTGAGGAACTGCGCCAGCGTGATCTTGGGATGCTCCTGGAGCATCGTCACGAGCCGGCCGAGTTCCACGCCGTAGGGATGCGGCTTGATCTCCTTGGGCTCCGGCGGCAGCTCGTCGTTGGCCCGCTCCAGGATCCGCTCCGTCCCCTCCGGCCCACTGAAGTGGACCCGGGCGTGCGGGTTGGCGATGGCCGTCTGTTCGAGATACTCCTCGACGCTGCCCCGGCCCCGCTGAAACTTCGCCTCCATCTCGATCGTCACGCGGGTGCCGTGCTCGATCGCATCGCCGCGGTCGTTCTCCGCCACCCACTCGATGGCGTGCTTCTTCATCAGCTCGGCGCCCCCCTTGCCGGCCGGGATGTCGACTCCCTCCCCTTTGCCGTTGAGGATCTCGGGCTGATTGGTCTTGGTGTCGATCCGCAGCTCGTAGTAGTGGGCGGGATGCTTGGCGTCGATCTTGGAGATGATCTTCACCGGCTTGCCGGTGGTGAGCACCCCATACATTCCCGCCGCCGAGATGCCGATGCCCTGCTGGCCGCGGCTCATCCGCAGGCGATGAAACTTGGAGCCGTAGAGGAGCTTGCCGAAGATCAGCGGGATCTGCTTACGGACGATGCCGGGGCCGTTGTCCTGGACGCTCATCCGGAACCGCGACCCGCCCTCCCCGACCTGCTCGATCCGCACCCAGATCTCCGGGAGGATGCCCGCCTCCTCGCAGGCGTCGAGCGAGTTGTCGACCGCCTCCTTGACGCTCGTGAGCAGCGCCTTGCGCGGGGAGTCGAAGCCGAGCAGGTGACGGTTCTTGGCGAAGAACTCGCTGACGGAGATGTCCCGCTGGCCGGCGGCCAGGGCCTGGGCGGTGGCCCGCCGCTTGGTCGTGGGCTGGCCCTTGGCTTCGGGGGCACTCACGGGCGCGGCCTCCGCCTCGCCGGCCGCCTCGGGGGCGGCAGCAGAACGCGAACGCTTGGCTCGGGCAGCGGTGCGGGCCATGGAAACCACGGGGAAAAGCCTGGTCACCGCAGACTTTGACCTCCCCCACCCGGCTTGGCAAGGGGGGCTGAGTTTGCGGGTTGGCGGAAGGCTGACGGCCGACCCTGCGGGTCGCCCGCCCGCCCGTGGGCCGCGGAAAGGTGTGCGTGTCGGGCAGAACCGCGCGTCGGCGGCCCCGTGACATGATGCGCAGGGCGGGCGGACGCCGAACACCCTCTGGGTCGTGGCGTGACACGGCGTGGCCGCGACAGGCGGCGACGCCCCGGGAGGGAGAAGTTCCATGCAGCGGACGAGGGTGCAGGCGAGCGGAGGCGTCCATCGCTGGCTGGTGGCCGCAGTGATCGCGGTCGAAGCGGCCACGGGCGTCACGGCCATGGCGATCCCGATCGACGGCGGTGTCGAAGGACCCGTGCCCGACGTCTTCTACAACTTTTACACGCCTCCGGTGGCGGTCGGCCCGCACCCGGCGATGGGTGCCCAACTCTACGTCTCGCCGCGGCCCGTGCCGCCGCGCGTGGGCCACACCTGGATCACCTATCCCCCGTTCATGCCGCACGAGTTTCTGTACAAGCATCGGCGGAAGTACGTCCGGCCGGCCGGCGTGACCGGCCTGCGGACGACGGTGCATGGCTACTGGTACTGAGGCGGCTGTGACGATCATTTCAGGAGGCTCCCGCGACATGGCCGGCTCGTTCAGGTTCCACACGCTCGTGGCAGCGGCGACGCTGCTCGCCCTGGGCGCGGTCGCCCTGCCCCGATTCGCCGCCGCCGGGCACCCACATCATCGCGGCCCCGCGCAGGCCGGCTGCGTCGGCTGCTCGCCCGGCCAGTGCGGCCAGGCCCCGCGGTGCGGTCACGGCCAGCGGTGCGGCCACTGTGGTCCCGCGCACTGCGGTCATGGCCACTGCGGCCATGGCCACTGTTTCGACGGCCACTGCCTCCATCACGACACGATCGAGAAGCGGTATTTCCTCCGCAGCCAGGGCAAGAGCTGGCACAGCGCCTGGTACGACCCGGCGGAAGGCCGGCCGATCGCGCTGGTCGTGCCGCCGACGGCGGAGTTCATGACGCAGTATTCGTGGGGCGTGCCCAGTTCCCGCGTGATGCCGCTCTACCACCAGTTCCGGCGGCCCTACCCGGGCCCGGGCGCCACGGCCGGCGGCGGGGGCGGATTCCTGCCCACGCCCAACCAGCCCAGCGACACCGTGCAGTTCGGGGTGAACGCGGTCCGCGGCCCCTGGAACGGTTATTGATCGACCGGCGACGGGGCCTGGTCGGCGAGTCGCTGACGGGCGACGCCGGCCCACGGACTCTGCGGGGCGAGCGTGAGGAACCGGCGCAGGTGGCGGCGGCAGTCGGCCGGGCGACCCATGCTCGCCAGCACTCCCGCCACGTGCCAGTGGGCATCGGCGTAGTCGGGCTCCTGCCGCAACACCCCTTCGAGCGCCGCCAGCGCGAGCTCGGTCTCGCCGAGTTCCCCCAGCACACACCCGAGGCTGGTCCGGGCCTGGAGATGCTCGGGGTCGATCTCGATCGTGGCGTAGTACCGCTCCCGGGCCGCGGTCAGGTCGCCCGCGCGGTAGAGCAGTTCGGCGAGCATGAACATCACCGGCGCCGTCGGGCCCTGTGCCTGGAGCACGGCTCGGAGCGCCTCCGCGGCCTCGGCATACTCGCCGGCCGCCTCGAGGTCGTCGGCGAGGTCGAGGATCTCCGCCACCACGTCGCCCCCCGGCAACGGCGCCGCCGACTGGTCTTCGTCCGCCATCAGGGAGGCGGCCAGCCCGACCACGGTGGGCTCGCCGTCCTCGGGCCACCGCCGGCCGGTTGAGATCGAGTCGGCGTAGAATGGCAACTGCAGTTGGCCGCCGGCACCGAGCAGCCGGCCGCCGTCGGCGATCGAGAGCCGCCGGCCATCCGCCACGACCCGGTCGACCGCGCTGGCCGCCGCCCGGCCGCCGCCCGGGGCGAGATCGGCGAGCTTGGCGTCGATCTCCCGCAGCGACAGCCCGGTCCCCAACAGGCTGGCGAGATGACGGCCGACCACAAGCTGCCCGAAATCGAGCCACTCCAATGATCCGGCCCGCTCCGCGACCTCGAGCAGGCCGCTTCGGATCCAGTGCCGGATCGCGGCCGGCGGAACGGCCAGCAGGTCGGCGATCATCGCCGCCGAGTAGAGCCGCCTGACACCCGGCGAGTCGGCCGCTTCGGCGGTGGCTGATCCGGGCACGACGCTCGGAGGGTCTTCCGTGACCTGCTGCGTCATGATGCCTGTCGGCCTCCCTGCTTCGAACTCTTGGCCACCCGCCGGTTGCGCCGGCCTCGCGCGACTACCGCGGGAAGGGCCGACTGGCGGCCGCCTCACCGGGGAAGTCCTTGGGCAGCTCCTGCGTGACCTTGCCGGTGGCCGCCCACTCGCTGCCCCGCTGGAAGGTGGTGATGAAGCCGACACACTCCATCGAATAGGTCTCGTGTCCCATCGGCGTGTGGAACACCCGGCCCTTGCCGTAGTCGACGGTCATGATCATCGGCTCATGCCGCTTCGTCTTCGGGGACCACGCCGTCGCGAGCACGGCCAGGTTCTCCGCGGGGCCGCGGAGGCTGTCGTAGAGCTCGTCCTTGGCATGCAGCCAGCTGGCCGGCATCCCCTTGGTGACGGGATGCTCCGCGTCGCGAACGACGACCGGAAACTCGTGCTGCGGCCCGTGGCTTCCCCCCGGGCCCGGCGCGGTGTCGCGCACGAGCTTCCCCGCCTCGTCGAAGTAGACATACGGGCCGCTCGCCTCGTTGCGGCCGCCCCAGCCCCCCAGCCCGATCATCTCGTTGTAGGCCGCCCACTTGGGGAAGGAGTTGTCGGCGGCGTGCACGGCCACGAAGCCGCCCCCCTCGCGCACGTAGGCCTCGAACGCGGCCTTGGTGGCGGCCGGCCACTCGGCCGCCCCGTGGCCGAAGTTGCTCACCACGACGTCGTAGTCGGAGAAGGCCGGCTGGAAGGCGGGATCCTCGCCCTTGGGCGCGTGGGTCACCACATCGACGCGGAACAGGCCGGTGTCCTCGAGATACTTCCGCATCATCGGGGTCGTCTTGGGCCAACAGCCGTGGTTGTTCTGGCCATCGACGATCAGCGCCCGGTGAGGCGGCTCCGCGGCCGGAGAGGCGGTCGGCCAGGCGGCGAGCACCACGAGCGCGGCCAGGAACGGGCGGACGGCGGCAGATGACATCGGATGGTCCTCGGGAACGAGCCCTGGCCGACGCATCGGCGGCTCAGGCGGCCGCGAAGTCTACCGCAGCGGATCCCCGACTGCATGCCCCGCCTGATCAACCGACGTGATCGGGGCCGCTCAGGTCGTCTGGCCGGAGTGCAGCGGCCGCAGCATCGGCCGCCCGCTCGTGCCGGTGGCCGGCACGTCCCGCTGATCGTGCGCCGGCGGCGCGGGCTCCACGCTCGGCCCGACCGGCGCGACAGTCGGCTCGGCCGACTCGGTGCGGGGCGCGGGCGACGGGATCGCTTCGGCCTGAACGGCGTCGGCGGCCGGACGCTCGGCCCGGACGGCACCGGCGGCCGGAGCCGGATCGACGTGCGGCAGGCTCGACGCGCCCCAACCGCTCTCGGTCTTGGCGGCGGCGGCATCGGCGGGCCGGTCACTGAAAGTCTTGACCGGCTCGGCGGGGGCCTGCTGCTGCAGCGCCGGCGCGGCCGGCGCTGCGGCGGGACGGGAAACGGCGGTCGGGGCGGCGGGCGCCGCCGCGGGCACCGGATTGCCACACGGGTCGAGCGGCACCTTCGTGACCACCGTCCGCGGCATCCGCACGGTGTAGGAGTACGGCGTCTTCTTTTCGACGACCCGCGGCACCTGCACCGTCCGCTCCTCGGCCACGTACTTCATCACCTGCACCTGGACGGGCTCCACCCGCTCCTCGGTGACGACCTTCATCACCTGGACCGGCACCTGGCGCACCTGCTCCTCGGGCACCATTCGGCAGACCTGCACCGGCACCTTGTTGTCGACCCGCTCGACGACCTTGCGGACGGTCTGGACCGGCACCTGGCGGACGGCCGTCTCGGCGACCATCTTCATGGACTGCACGGGCACCTGCTGGACCACCTGCTCGTCGACGTAGCGCACGGTCTGCACCGGCACCTTCTGCGTGACCACGCGGTTGACCATCGTCGTCTGCGGCACCTGCACCGGCGTGTAGACGGGCTGGACGGTGCGATTGACCTGATTCACGACCGTGCCCGGCGTCATCGTCCAGGCATAGCCGCCCCGCTGCCAGACGGCCAGACCGGTGAACGGATCGACCGCCCAACCGCCCGGCGTCCAGCCCAGCGCGGTGGTGCCCGGCGTGACCACCGGGGTCACGGTGTCGACCGCCTGGCTGCCGACGGAGTAGGCCGTGTGCATGGTGGTCACGGGCTCGGCGACCGTGTAGCTCTGCTCCCGCTCGCTGGTCTCGTAGACCGGCCGGCGCACCGTCTGCACCTGCTGCTGCATCACCGTCTC
>JBILOA010000081.1:0-6876 GCA_044374735.1 Pirellulales bacterium
GGAACGCCAAGGTGGCTTCGCCCACCTGGGCCCGCTTGGCATCGGCGATGCCGAGCAGCTCCGACTGCCGCGCGGCGGGAGCCTCGTCGGACACCGCGAGTTCGTAATCAGCGCGGTTCTTGTCGAGCTCGGCCTTGCGGAGCTTGAGCGCGCCGGCCAGCAGGTCTTCGCGGAACTTGGCCCGCTTCGCGATATCGACCATCCGCTCGAGGAGGTCGCCCCGGATCGCGAACCGCCGCTCGTTGAGCCGCTCGACCTCCGCCTTCCCGGCCTCGGCGTCGCCCAGCTCGGCAACGCGGGCCTGGAGTTCGGCCAGCCCGGCGATGTCCTGCTCCACCAGACCCGCGGCCTGGGCGTCTTCCGGCACCTGCTTGGCGGCGGTCACGAACGACTCGGCCAAGCTCGGCTCGAGCGGAGCCCGGCGGGCCTCCGCCAGCGCCCCGGCCAGTTCGGCTCCGCGGGCCCGATATCCGGCCAGGTCCTGCTGCTCGATTCGGGCGGCGGCCGACCAGGTCTCCAGGTCGCGGAATCCGCGAGCGTATCGCTTCCAGGGACGATCATGGTCGGCCGCGAGCATCGCGACGGTGGCCACGAGCAACGCCAGCGCCGTCACGGCGAACACGACGTGCAGGATCTTGAGATTGCGCCAGGTCTGTTCGGTTGCGGGCATCTTCAGGCAGCCTCAGTCGGTCGACCGGGAGAGGCGACACCGGGCCGCGGGTCGCGCGACCGGCGGCGCCGGAGGGACGTCAAAAGTTCAGCGACAGTTCGGGGATGCTCAGGATGTATTTCAGGTTCATCGTCCACCGCAGCACCATTTTCAGCGGCAGCGACAGCATGAGCAGCATCAGGTTGGACATGATCATGTAGCGAATGAAGCCCATCTTCGCGAACATGCCGCGGAAGATCGTGACCGCCAAGAGCGGGGGCAGGGCCACGAGATACAGGCCGAGCACCACGAGCCCCGGCGCCTCGCGGAGCAGGATGGTGCCCAACTGCGAGTACCAAGGGGCATCGGCCGCCGCCCGCGGCAACGGCATGTCGAGCCAGTTGACCCAGAACATCTGGTTCAGGTCGACGTTGTTGAGCACCTCGACCTTGTAGGGCGTCCAATACTCGAACGGCCCGTAGAAGTTCCAGTTCGGCCCACGGAGGAACGTGCCCAGGATGATCAGCGTGATCCAGAGCACGAGGAAGCCGAACTGGTACGCCAGGTAGGCGAACTTCCGCTCGGCGATCGAGTAGTAGCCGTTGCCCTTCTTGTTGTAGTCGAGGTAGGGCATGGCCATCAGGCCGAAGACGACGAGGCTCGGCAGCACCACGCCGGCATACCAGGGATCGAAGTAGACGAGCATCTCCTGCAGGCCGAGGAAGTACCACGGGGCCTTGGAGGGATTGGGAGTCTTGACGCTCGAGGCCGGCTCCTCGAGCGGGGCGGGCAGACAGATGGCCCAAACCAGGAGAAAAGCCGAGACCGCCACCATGCAGATCAGTTCGGTATAGACCAGGTCCGGCCAGACGAGCACCTTCTCGTCATTGAGCTTCTCCATGGGCGGCTCGCCCCGGGCAATCCGCTCGTCGTTGACGACCGCCTGCTTCGTGGCCACCCAGGTGAAGAAGGCGAGCAGGAACACGAGCCCCACGATCGGCACGTTGTCGGGCTTCATCACGATGGCGGCGAAGTTCTCGTCGGCCATCGAGAGGCCCATCAGCACCAGCGCCGCGTTCAGGATCGTCCAGGCCACCATCGGCTGGACGAAGAACTTGCGGAACACGAACAAGACCGTGAACAAGGCCATCGTGCCGAGCGAGTAGATGACCGGGCCGGACAGCGCGTTGACGACGCTGCGAACCCCAGCCGGGAGGGCCGGCACCCAGGCGGCCGAGCCCGAGAGAGCGAGGCTCGAGAGGATCATCATCGCGCCGGCGAACACCGTCCACCCGACCGCCCAGCCCGGCTGGCCGTACTTCCGCCAGAGCAGGTAGGCGAACACGCCGTTCATCGCCGCAATGAAGGCGTAGTAGCCGCCGAGGAATCCGGCGACGTCCGAGAGGAAAAAGGGGCTGGAATGCATGGCGATCCACCGCGGCCGCTCAGAGCGGCCCGCTGATGCCTCCGTCCTTCCGCACCCGCCAGAAATGAATGGCCAGCAGCAGCGCCACCACCAGCGGGATGGCGATGCAGTGCAGCACGTAGAACCGGTTGAGCGTCTCCTCGCCGACGAACCTCGCCCCGAGCAGGCCGAACCGGGCGTCCGACTTGTCGGTGATCATGTCGATGCCGCCGATCGTGAGGAGCTGCTGGCCCGGCCCCTCGTAGCCGAGGAACGGCGTGGCCCGGGCCATGTTGGAACCGACCGTGATGGCCCAGATGGCCAGCTGATCCCAGGGCAGAAGGTAGCCGGTGAACGAGAGCAGGAGCGTGAGCAGCAACAGGATCACGCCCACCACCCAGTTGAACTCCCGCGGGGGCTTGTAGCTGCCGGTGAGAAAGACCCGGTACATGTGCAGCCAGGTCGTGATCACCATCGCATGCGCGCCCCAGCGGTGGAGCTCCCGCAGGATCCCCAGGCTGGTCACGTCTCGCAGGGCGAGGATGTCGTTGTAGGCCCATTCAAGCGTGGGCCGGTAGTAGAACATCAACAGCACGCCCGTGACCGTCTCCACCATGAAGAGGAAGAAGGTCACACCCCCCATGCACCAGGTGAACGACAGGGCGATGCCCTGCTTCTTGATCGAAACGGGGTGGAGATGCAGAAAGAAGTTGGTGAGCATCACCACGATCCGATTCCGCCGGTCGAGCGGCATCGGATGCCGGAAGATGCTCTTCCAGATCTGGGAGTTGCGGATCGTCTCGCCGATGGCCATGAGCTCGTGCGGCTTCCTTTCTCGGGGCTTCTCGCGGGCGGTTGATCAGGCTTGGGCGGCGGTCAGGCGATCACGTAGGAGGAGGGGTCGGCCCACTGCCCCAGTTCCTCCTGGAAGGTCCGGCTCTTGTCGACCTCGAGCTGTCCGTCGTCGGCGATCCGGATCGCGTACCGCTCGAGCGGCCGGGGGGCTGGGCCCTCGAAGTTGACGCCGTCCTTATAAAACCCGCTTCCGTGGCAGGGACACTTGAACTTCTGCTCGGCCTCCAGCCAGCTGGGCGTGCAACCGAGATGGGTGCAGACGGTCTTGAGGGCGTAGATCTGCTGGTCGCCCTGAAAATCACCGTTCACGACCCAGACGCCGTATTGGGCGACGAACTTCGTCTCCACCTTGCCGGCCGGAAAGCCCTCCCGGAACCCGACTTTGAACTTGCTGGGCGGCTCGGCGAGCACGTTCGGGAACAGGAACCGTGCCAGCCCCAGCGTGAACAGCCCGCCGGTGACCGAGAGTGCCGTGAAGCCGACCGCGAGGAACGAGCCGGTGGCGATTTCGAGGAACCCGCGGCGATCCTCCTCGTCGGCCTTGGCCTTCGCCGGCTGCGGCGGACGGGTGGGCCGGGCCGGAACGGGCTTGGCGGCGACGACCTTCTCGGCCGCCGGCTTGGGCTTGGCGACGGGCCGCGGGGGAGCCTCGGCCTTGCTCACAGGCCCAGGCTTGGCCGCGGCACGGGCCGCCGCGAGGATGCTGGCGGTGTCTCGCTCCACGCCTTTGCGACCTGCTGCCACCGCGGCCGCAGGCTTCTCGGCAGCCGCCTTCGCGACGGGTTTGGCGGGGGCGGCTGGCTTCTCGGCAGCGGCGGGCTTGGCTTCGCCCGCGGCCTTGTTGGCGCGAGCCATCGCCAAGATGTCGGCAACGTTGGGACGAGCCCCTGCCGCGGCCGGAGCCGCCGGTTTGGCCGCCGCCTTCGCCGGAGGGGGAGTGGCGGCAGGTTCTTCCGCCGGGGGCTGGGCCGCCGCCGGAGGCTGACCACCTTGCCCGTCAGCGGCCCGAGCCGCTGCCAGGATTTCCGCGACCGACATCTTCTTCTTGTCTGCCATCGCACGCCTCGCCAGACGCAGGCCGCCGCCCGGGCGCCTACCCGAGCTCGGAGATGCCTCCCAATCCCATCAAAAATACGATTTCGGCGGGAGTTGGAGGAGTTCGTGATTTTTTTCACGAACTCCAGATAACTGTATCGGCGGCCCGGAAACTGTCAATGTCAGCACGCCGCACTGACCCGCGGTTCGGTACAACGAGGGGCTGAAACCGGGCCGGACGCCGGCCCCCCGGTCGCCAGACCACCCCCGAAAACAGGAGCGATCGTCTTGAGCCAATCCCGGCGCGTGCTCGTCGTCGGCGGCGGAGGCCGCGAACATGCCCTCGCCTGGAAGCTGGCCCGCGACGGGGCCGAGGTGATCGTCGCCCCAGGCAACGCCGGCACGGCGCTCGTCGCCGAGAACGTGCCGGTCGCCGCGGACGATATCCCGGCACTGGTGGCCCTCGCCCGCTCCCGAAGCGTCGACTTGACCGTCGTCGGGCCGGAGGCGCCGCTCGTCGCCGGGATCGTCGACGCCTTCACCGCGGCCGGCCTCAGGATCTTCGGCCCCTCGGCCGCGGCCGCGCAGCTCGAAGGCAGCAAGATCTTCTGCAAGCAGATGCTCCATCGCGGCGACGTGCCGACGGCGATGTTTCGCGAGTTCCGCTCGGCCGCCGCCGCCCGCAGCTTTCTCGAGTCGCGCGAGGACGCGCCGGTCGTCATCAAGGCCGACGGCCTGGCCGCCGGCAAGGGTGTCTTCGTGTGCGACGACCGGGCCGCGGCCCTCGAGGCCGTGGCGACGCTGGCCGGTGATCCGCAGTTCGCGGCAGCGGCCGGGGGCATCCTCGTGGAGGAGCGACTCGACGGCGTCGAAGTGAGCGTGATGGCGATCACCGACGGCCGCACGATCGTGACGCTGCCCGCCCTCCAGGACCACAAGGCCGCGCACGACGGCGACACCGGCCCCAATACCGGCGGCATGGGGGCCTACTGCCCGACGCCCTTCGTCGACGAGGCCCTGATGGCCGACATCGAGGCCCGGATCCTCGTGCCCACCGTGCACGCCATGCGGCGGGCGAAGGTGCCGTTTCACGGCGTCTTGTACGCGGGCCTGATGCTCACCGCCCAAGGCCCGAAGGTGCTCGAGTTCAACGCCCGGTTCGGCGATCCGGAGTGCGAGGCACTGCTCGTGCGGCTCGACTCGAGCCTGCTCGAACTCCTCGACGCCGCGACCGATCGGCGGCTCGATTCGGTGGCGCCGCCGGTCTGGCGGGACGGGGCGAGCATCACCGTCGTGATGGCGGCCGAGGGCTACCCCGGGGCGGTCGAAAAGGGCCGTCCCATCCGGGGCCTCGATGCCGCGGCGGCCATCGAGGGCGTGACCGTGTTCCATGCCGCCACCCGGTCCGAGGGCGACGCCGTGCTCACCACCGGCGGCCGGGTGTTGGCGGTGACCGCCGTCGCGGAGTCGCTGGCCCGCGCCAAACTGCTCGCCTACACGGGGGTGCGATCGATTCGCTGGCCGGGCGGCTGGTGCCGCAAGGACATCGCCGACAAGGGCATCCGACGCGAGCAGGAACTGCTCGCCGCCGAGCCCGCCGCGACGGGGGATGGGGCATGAAGCTCCGCGTGGGGATCGTCGGGCTGGGGGAGCACTGGGAGTCGCGGCACCTGCCTGCACTGCGGGCGCTCGCCGACCGGTTCGAGGTGCGGGGCATCTGCGAGCAGGTGGCCCATCGCGCGCGGCGGGCGGCCGAGCAGGTGGGCGCGGCCGCGGTCGACGGCTTCCGCGCCCTGACCGCCCGCGACGATATCGACGCGATCCTCTACCTCGGCGAGCAGTGGTTCGGTGCGATGCCGATCCTCGCCGCCTGCGACCACGGGAAGGCCGTCTACTCGGCCGTCTCGCTCCCGGTCGACGCGGCCGAGGCGGCGGCCCTCCGCTGCCGCGTCGAGCAGTCGGGCATCGCCTTCATGGCCGAGTTTCCCCGGCGGCACGCCGCGGCCACGGTGCGGCTCAAGGAGCTGATCGCCACGCGGCTCGGCCGCCCCCGAATGCTGTTCTGCCACCGGCGCGTACCGCATGCCAAGGCCTCGCCCCAGCCGCGGGATGCCGGCAGCATCAACCGCGACCTGATGGAACTGGTCGACTGGTGCCGGTACGTGGCCGGCTGCGATCCCACGAGCGTGGTGGCGGTCCGCCACGCCGGCGCGGGCGAGGGCGAGCCGGACGACTACCGGATGATGAGCCTCGACTTTTCGCCCGGCAGCCCGCCCGGAGACGGAATCCTCGCCCAAATCAGCTGCGGCTACTACATGCCCAGCCGCTGGGAGGAGGCGGTGAGTTTCCGTCCGCCGGCGGCCCTGCAGGTGGCCTGCGAACAGGGGATCGCGTTCGTCGATCTGCCCGCTGGTCTCGTCTGGTTCGACACGGTGGGCCGCCATCAGGAGTCGCTCGAGAGCGAGCGGCCCGTCGGCGAGCAGATGCTCGTCCAGTTTCACCGCCGCGTGACGAGCCTGGTGCGGAGCATGAGCGGCCTCGACGACGCGCTTCAGGCCCTCCGGGTCGTGCAGGCCGGCGAGACGAGCCAGGCCGAGGGCCGCCGCGTGCGGGTGCCTTAACGGCTTCGCGGCCATCCATCTTCACGGCGGCAATGCCATCCCTGGCCATTGCCGCCTTGGCGGCCCTCGGGCCTTCGGCCCCGGCCGCCGGCCGCACCTCCGGGCGGCCGTGTTCGTGCTCGTTGTGGCGCGCGGCGTCGGTTTAGACGAATCGATCCTCGGCCGCTTCTTCGGTCGCACCGATTGGCTGCGAGGGGTTGCCCATGCCAATCGAGCGGCGTAGGAAACCGAGCGCAGCCGACCAATCCGCCTGCGGCGGATCGGTGCCCGTTGCGAAGCGAGGTTTCCTCCGAGCGACCGGAGGGCAGGAT